>JAYEGO010000250.1:15197-38872 GCA_034659155.1 Bacteroidota bacterium
TACCAGGAGTGGTGGTTCTACTATTGTCAGAGTAGCCCCATTTTTTGCGCACAAGTTAAAATCCCTTACGGCAATATCATAATCTCCTGCAGAAAGTCCGGTAAATATGCCTCCGTTTGCCAGGAAATTAGCTCCTCCATCAATAGAATACTGGTAGGGAGGAGTTCCCCCTGATGCAGTAATTGTAATGGTTCCATCTGTAAGGCCATTGCAGCTAATATCGACAGGAATTTGTGAAGCAATAGTGATTCCAGGTGGGTCAACAATGGTCAGGCTTGACCCACTTGTACTACAATTTTTACTGTCCCTTACAACCACCGGATAAATTCCACCGGCTAGTCCTGAAAAATTCCCTCCATTAGCAAAGAAATTACTACCTCCGTCAATCGAATATTCATAGGGAGGATTGCCCCCCGAAGCGGTAATGGTAATGGTTCCGTCATTCACCCCATTGCAGGTAATATCTGTTTTGTTTTCTGAATCAATACTTAGAGGCAATGGCTCATTTACAGTTAATAACGGACTAAAAGCTCCATTTTCCGGTATGTCAGAATCCGTAACCTGAACCCAATAAGTAGTCCCTGCCGGCAATCCTGAGATGATTGAAAATGTATCTGCTGTGGTAAATACATCAAGAGTCGACCATGTATAGGTATAGGGAGGAACTCCCCCATCAACATGAACGGTAATACTCCCATCTGACCCGCCATTGCAGCTTACATCATTGATGGTAAAGCTCAAAGTCATCTGGCCAAAACCGGTTTGGCTAAAAAAAGCAAGGAAAAGGAAAAATATGCTGAGTTTAAGGTGTTTCATTTCCCGGATTAAGCTTTTTATTTATTAGCACCTTATCAAGAATATTTATAAGATTAATTAAAGATAAGGTTTCAAACTTAAAAAAGACAAAATATGGCCTGAAAAGGTTGCTTTGGCTTATAAAGGTAGATGTTACTGGTAAACTACAAAGCTAAAAATGATGATTTATATCACCCTAAAGTGGTGATGCAGGTTATTTTTTTAAACTTAAGTATCAATATTATTTGTCCTGACTACATTCACATCGATATAATGTCTTACTTTTTTTTGATTCTTAATAGTTTAAAGATCCCCAGAAAAATTATTCTGGCAAGCAAAATTATCATATAAATTATTAGCGAAACCAGGATTATGAAAGGCAATTGGGTTAACAATTCTGCCCATAAAGTTTCATAAGTAATAATAGCGTAAATGTTCATGCCAAAAGCTATTAAAATGCTTAAGAAAAAAAAGAGTAGTTCTCTTCTAATTATTGCTCCCTTTATTATTATGTCTTTCATTTGCTTGATAGATAAGTTTTATGTTTTCAATTCTTCAGGAAGGAAAACTTTTTGTTGAGTCTCCATGGCTTGCTGTCCGAGTAGTGTCCAAACACTTGCCTTGTAGCCCTGTTCAAAAAGACCATGTGTTGGTTTACCTCTCCTTACAGAATCTACAAATGCCTCTAATTGAGTACGTGTTTCATTTACATCAAAATCCTCTGTAATGTATTCTCCTTTATATTTAAGAGCTGTTTCGGGTATCCAGGTAGCTCCACCAATAGGAATTTTTTCAAAAATACCATTTTCAATATTATTTACTAACTGTAAAATACCTGCAGGTTGTGGCGGATTTTCACTGTACATTTTATTTTGTTCCAGCTCTAAAGTGCCTTTGTCGCCTAAAATTTGTTCTTCTAATCCATAAAAACGATTACTGACCATGGAATCGTAAATAAATTGTGTCCCGTCTGCATAGGAATAGATCAAGGCGACATTGTCATACACTTCTCTATCTTCCTTCCAGTAATTAATACCTCCTACACCTATCACAGAAACAGGTTGTGCATCTTTTACCCAGTTTGCTACTTGTATTTGATGTGAAGCCAGTTCTGTCATTAAACCACAAGAATATTCTTTATATAACCGCCAGTTAATTTTTCTGTCTAATTCTGGTTTTCCTTCCGGAACAGGCCTTCTCCAATCATTGTTTCTGTGCCAGTAGGCACGTATTTGAGTAACATCACCTATTTTTCCTGAGCGGACGTAATCAATAGCATCCAGGTATTTTTTATCAAATAATCGCTGATGGCCAATTTGCAATATTTTGCCTGTTTCATAATGTGTATCAGCCATCCGTTTTGTGTCTTCCAATGTTCTTGCCATTGCTTTTTCACAAAACACTTGCTTATTTGCTTTCATGGCATCAATGGCAATATGAGCATGTTGATGTAAGGGGGTGGCAATTACAATGGCATCAATATCTTTAATCTCTAACAATTTTCTATAATCGTAAAAAGCTTGTGCTTTTCCATGAGTTATTTCAACGGCTTTTTGATAATTGGGCTCATAGTTATCACATATTGCTGTAATTTCAATATTGTGTGTGACCTCCATAGCCAACAGGTTGTACAATAAGCCCTGACCTCTGGAACCTACACCAATAATCCCAATCCTTACTTTATCAGCAGCTGACATTGAAACGGTAGGCTCATTAGCAAGAGCTTCCAGCCAGGGATATGATAATAAAGCTGTACTACCCATAATGGTGTTTCTAACAAATGCTCGCCTGGACTTATCTGGTAAATTCATATGCTGTTTTATTAAATTCTGTTATTTTCTCAACCCCGGTTTTATTATATAATACTTCTACCCCATTGCAGACAGGAAAATTCTTTGTAATAATTTCTTTTTGAATAAAATTTGCCGCCAACAGGGCCGTGGACAATACTTCTGCCTCTACAGCACAGGAAGATACAAAAGAAACGGTTTTCTGCTCATAAACAGGATGTCCGGTAAGCGGAGAAATAATATGGTTTCCTTGCTTTTGAAAAGATCCTGAAGTTGACAAGGATTGGTTTGTAAGTGCAAACTCATAAGCACTTAATTCTGGCTTGAAAAGATTTTTTATAGCTGCAGGCCAGTGATCTCCATGAGGGTGCTTACCCAAAACTGAAATTGAGCTATCGCCAAAACTCACAAAAGCATTTTCAATATTACAACTATCAAGTATTGCCAATATTTTGTTCATGGCATAACCTTTGGCATAACCACCCAGGTCTATTTTTACGGTATCATTTAAAAGTTCTAAGGAAAAGTTATCAGGATGCAGTTGTATTTTGTCAACTCCAAGAAGGCTCATATACTCCTCTATCACCTCATTTGTTATGCCTCCTTCTCTATTCCACAAGTCTAGCAGGGGCTTACAGGTAATGTCAAAAGCGCCTGCCGTTAATTTATTGTAGATAACACAAGAACTTATAATATTATATGTTTCTTCTCCTACATTAACCGGATAACTTTTACCATTTTTATTTACTCTGCTTATATCGCTATTTACTAAAAAGCAGCTTAATTTATTTTCTAAGCTGGCCAATTCCTTTTGCACCTTTTGGAAAGCCATATCACCTGGTTTTTGTTCTACATTGGCTAGTACCATGTCGAAACGTGTATTCATTGCAGAACAATGATTGTGATATACTTTCATAATAGTATTGCTAAACAGATCATATTTCCTGAGCCAGAAATTTTCTGGTAATGTATCGAACCGGATACCAGGCTGCAAAATAACCTATAGCAAGAACAGTTAAAAAAACCATCAGAAAATCGGAAAGAACCATTTTTACCGGATATGAATCAATTACAAATGATCCACTTCCCTGCAAGCGGATTAGTCCGAAAGTTTGTTGTAACCAGCAGATCAAGACTCCAATTCCCAGGCCTATAAATGCTCCGAGGATAGAAATAAGCCAACCTTCATAGAGAAATATTTTTCTTATATGATTTAAATCTGCTCCCATACTTCTGATAATTGAAATGTCATTCTTTTTTTCAATTATCAGCATAGTCAGGGATCCAATAATGTTAAACGAAGCAACTATAAGTATAAAGGTAAGGATGAAAAATATGGCCCATTTTTCAGTTTTCATAATCCGATAAAGCAATTCTTCCTGTTCATACCTGTTTTTTACAAAGAAATCATTTCCCATTATTTTTTTCACTTCCTCTTGAATTGTCAATGGATCGGACGATGGGTCCAACTTCAATTCCAAAGAGCTTACCTCTGATGTAAAATCCAATAGCTTTCGTGCAAATTCTATGGGAACTATCACATATTTAGAATCAAAATCCTGCTGGATTGCAAATATACCGGAAGGGAAAATATATTTCCGGTTGAAGGCTCTTTCCGGGTTCATAGTGACTGACGCTGTCCTTTTAGGAACATAAATTACAATGGGATTCACAAAGGTTAATCCTATTGCAAGTTTCATGGCAATGCCCTGTCCTACAATAGCATATTCATTATTTCCCTGTTGCAGTACAAAATCTCCATCTACTATCATACTGTCAATTCCACTCATATAAATGAAATTGCTGCTGACTCCTTTAATGGTAGCTATATATTGCTTATTTCCATACTTTAAGAGGGCATTTTCTTCAACAACTTCTGCCATGTATAAAACTCCCTCAATTTGTTTTAATTCAGTCAGGGATGGCAGCTCAGATGAAAATCTCTTACCTTCTTTTATGGTGATTTTCAGATCAGGGTTAAACGAATTAAAAAGGGAATGAACCAGAGAATCAAAACCATTAAAAACAGAAAGGATTACTATCAGGGCCATAGTCCCAATGGCAACACCAACTACAGATATTGCTGAAATCAGATTAATGGTGTTCTGCGTTTTTTTCGCAAAAAGATATCTTTTAGCTACAAATAAAGGAAAGTTCAAAATTAGATTTTAAGATTGTTTAGTCAGTTTCGTTGCAATTTAATGATATTTGCTTAAAGTATGACAAGCAATCTAATTAAGCTTAAATTTACCTGAGTTCGATATAAGCAATAAACTTTTGTATTTGAAAATAAGTTATGAATTATGAGAAAATATGTGAATTACTTTCGGTGAGAGCATAGCTTTGGTGACTGCTTCGAAATTCGCCGTTCTTGGTGTTCCCTTTGTGTTTTGGAGACTTGGTGGCTTTTTTTCTTTGCCCCAAAGATACTAAGGCACCAGGTTTCATCAATTTAAGTTAATTGATTGTTTATCATATTCTAGTATACTGAATTTACCTAAAAAAATGATATCACAGCTATTTAAATCCAGGAGGAATTATTTTTCTTAAGGAAGGGGGAAAAGAGAAAGCCCCCGGCAGGAGTTTAACCTGCACCTTCATGCCTGATTGGCAGGATGTTCTGTCAATTAAACTACAGAGGCCTTCATTGTTTTTGCAAAAAAGTCTGGCAAAAATAAGAATTATTTTTTTGCCGTAACGATCAGTCCAGTGCCAGTTTGTTGAAAGTTATGAACATCAAAAAGGTTAAGAACATAGCTGAAAGGAAAGCTAATTAAATAATAAAATGGTAGCAGAATAAAGAAAAGCTTGCTCTTATTCAAAAGCAATATGGGATATTTCATTGAAATTTTCCAGGAAATTTTTCCCGGGGTGCCATATGAATATAATGAATGAACTGAAGTAAACCCGGCATTTGTCAATTTTCTTTCAATGTCTTGCATGTTATATCCATCCCTTACATGTTCTTCGATGAATGACTCATCATGATCATGATGTACGTCAGATCCCCCTTTATCGGAGGGTGTTGATATCAGTAAAGTCCCCCCAGACTTCAAGGCCCTGTAAAGATTTTGAAAGACAAGCTCATCTTCCTCAATATGCTCCATTACATCTACCGAAAGTGCAAGATCGTATTCTTCAGTTTTGTTAAATGTTGTGAGATCTGCATATTCAAACCTAACTTGATTAGCTTTCCCTATTTTCTTAAAAAAAATGTTGCAATCATCGATTTGTTCCTGTTTGATATCAACTGCATGAATATCCCATGTAGAAGACTGCCTTGACAGGTAATATGTGTATTGACCAAAACCGGCTCCAGCATCAAGAATTTTTGTGGATTCAGGTAAACTTTTTTTTATTTTTCTGACCTCTTTTTTAATATGCCAGGTTCTTAACAATAATAAATTTAAAAGTTTATAGAAGACTATCCTTAACCGGGGACTTTTGTCAAAAATTGCACCCAGTGTCCTTTTTATTGGATCATATTGCATATTCTTAAGAATCTTTTAGGAGTTGTTCGATGTTTTCAACATAATCGATAGAATCATCCAGGTAGAAAGAAAGTTCAGGTATAGATTTTACCTGGTGCCTTATTTTTTTGGCAAGCTCATGTCGCAGAAAGCTTGATTTCTTTTTAACCTTATCAAGGAAATCGCTTTTATCATCGGAAGGAAACAAGCTGAGATATACTTTTGCCACAGAAAGATCAGGAGTGACATGTACTACGGTAACAGTAACAATTACCCCTTTAAAAAGATTCCTGGAATTGTATTGAAAAATAATTGCAAGTTCTTTTTGAATCAATCGTGATACCTTTTTTTGTCTTGTTGATTCCATATTTATACTTATTAAGATTCTGCAAAAGTAAGATTTTTTATAGGATTCATTTCCTTGCTCAAAGTACTGGTGCAACTTTTCATCTGTTTTTACTCTTTGTCCAGCTATTTAAGTAGCCAGTACAAGTTTAGGGAGTTTAAATTGTTTAGAAAGTTTAGGTGGAGAAGATTTGCTTTGATTTTTAAAATCGAATTAATAAAAAGTCAATTTCAGAAAAGGTCTGTTCAGTAAATAATGTCAGTAATAAATCCTAATTCTTCTCAACTTACTCAACCTCTTGAACAACAACATTAATCATTTTATTGCACTGGAAACATAAATCTACCTGCTTGATATATTTATGTGATCTAACAATTAATATTCAGCAACAATTTTTAGCTTTACAGAATTGTTATTTCAGTAAATTATAAATATGGATATTGTATTAAGTGGCATTAGATCTACCGGGAATCTTCATATTGGTAATTATTTTGGGGCCCTAAAGAATTTTGTCAAGATGCAGCATGAAAACCAGTGCTTTTTTTTTATTGCTGATTATCATTCTTTAACTACACATCCTGCTCCTGCCGATCTTCATGGCAGTGTTAAGCAGGTTTTTGCAGAATATCTTGCATGTGGGATAGACCCTGAAATTGCCACGGTTTTTCTTCAGAGTGATCTGCCTGAGGTTTCGGAACTCTATCTTTTATTAAATATGAATGCCTATATAGGAGAACTGGAACGAACAACATCTTTCAAGGATAAAGTCAGGCTCCAGCCTGAAAACGTGAATGCAGGACTGCTTACTTACCCGGTTTTGATGGCAGCGGATATTATTATACACAAAGCTACTAAGGTGCCGGTTGGGAAAGACCAGGAGCAAAATCTTGAAATGACAAGAAAGTTTGCCAGGAGGTTTAATCATATGTATAAAGTAGATTATTTTCCTGAACCCACAGCATATAATTTTGGTGAAACATTGGTTAAAATTCCGGGCCTGGACGGAAGTGGCAAGATGGGGAAATCTGAAGGGAATGCCATTTATTTAACTGATGATCCCAAAACCATCACGAAGAAAGTAATGAAAGCTGTTACAGATAGTGGTCCTGCCAGACAGAATCAAAAGCCTTCAGAACCAATACAAAATTTATTTACCATCATGCAAGCAGTCTCAGAGCCAGAGACTCTTGATTATTTTATAGATCAGTATAAAAATTGCACAATAAGGTACGGTGATTTAAAAAAACAACTTGCTGAAGATATAATTCGCTTTACTGATCCTTTCAGGGAAAAATTTGAAGATATTTATTCAAATAACACATATTTAAGAAAGCTTGTAAATGATGGAGCTGAAAAAGCAAGAGTGAGTGCTTCACAAACCCTTAAAGACGTTCGGGAAATAATGGGATTTAAGGCATTTTAAAAAAAATAAAGCCAGGAATTTGGTTCCTGGCTGCCCTGAAACACTGTTTCAAGTATATCGTAAGATTGCCTGTACTATAAAGTAAACAAATTCTGTGCCAATTATTCGGGCTTGATTTGCCATTCCAGCATTATCCTGGCAATATTGGTGGCATGACTGGTAATTATTTTAAAACTGGTAATCAATTCAAGGTGCATTTCGCTGCTTTCTATGCTTTGTCTGATATCTTGTCTGATGCGTTGAAAGTGTTGCCTTTCTAGCTCAATTGCCATTTGACGGTACTTTTTATTTTTTTGTTTCATTTCCTTCGCCTTTTCCAGATTCAGGTCATTGAAAACAGTAATAGCCCGTCTAATTTGTTTTTGTGTGCTTGTGTGATGGGACATAAGTTCTTTCTTGCCTTCTTCAGTAAATTCATGTGGACTATGAACCCAATCATAGGCTCGTTTGATTAAATTTTTAGATATCAGATCTGCAATTTGTTCAAATTCTTTTACCGTGTACATGATTTGAAAAGCTTCGTTCACTCTTTCTTCTCTGATATCTTCCCGGGTAATTTTTCTAAGGTATGAATTGATTCTGTCACGCAGATAGTTGATTTGTTTTTCCTGACGACCAATACTGCTTAAAACCGAAGCATCCTTTACAAAGAAGGGTAAGAGAATATCATTAGCCATATCCTGTACCATGTCGCCTATCCTGCAAACCTCTTGTTTAGCAAGCGATAAGGCAAGGGCGGGTGTGCTGATTATGTTTTCATCCAGATATTTAACTTCAATTTCAACATCTTCAGGGATTATTTTATCAGGGATTATTTTATCAATTAGCCTGGCAAATTTCCCGGTGAAAGGTAAAAAGAGAATTGTAAGAGCAACATTAAAAATTGTATGAGCATTTGCAATTTGTCGCGGAACAACCTGTGCCATATATTCTATCCTGGAAAGTCCCGATTCTGCCTGGGGAGATATTTGTTGAATGATCTCAGCAAATTTCGGAATCCACCATACAAAAACCAGTATGCCTATAACCTTAAAAATAGTATGAGCAAGGGCAACTTTTTTAGCATCCCTGTTTGCTTTTAAACTTGCAAGAATAGCTGTAATGGCAGTTCCTAAATTTGCTCCAAGCAGCAAAGCTATTGCGGCTTCAAGACTTATCATTCCCTGTGTTGATATGACGATTATAATTCCAATAAAAGCACTGCTGCTTTGAAAAAGTGCAGTTAACAGGGCCCCAATTAGAATTCCAAACAATGGATTTTCCAATTCCAGCAGAATTTGGATAAAAGGGTCATAGGTTCTCAAAGGAGCCATAGCTTCAGACATGATGTGAATTCCAAAAAACAGAATCCCGAATCCCAATATACTGGTTCCAATTTCTTTAAGTTTGGTGCTGGCAGAAAACATCTGAAATCCGAATCCAATGGCAACAAACCATAAAGCGTAGTCTGTAAGTTTGAATGCAATGATCTGGGCGGTAACAGTAGTTCCAATATCGGCTCCGAGAATTATGCCAAGTGATTGGGAAAAGGTCATTAAGCCAGATTGCACAAACCCTACCAACATCACCGTGGTTGCACTGCTACTTTGTATGACCATGGTTACCGCTGCGCCAATAAAAACAGCCACAAACCTGTTGTTTGTTATTCCGGTAAGAATAGCTCGCATCTTATCTCCTGCAGCTTTTTTCAATCCATCACTCATCATGACCATTCCCATAATGAATAAACTTAATCCCCCAATGAGTCCTGTGAGTAAAATGAATAACCATTTTGAATCTCGTGCATGTGCTTCAAAGACTACCAGATTACTTTTGGAATTAATAGCCCTGGCAGAAATAAAATACTCTCCTGGTTTTGATCCAAGATGGATATAAGTAGTTATATAGCCAAGACTATCTGAAGTTGTAACTGCAGGATGAACAGTAAACCCTACAGCAGATGGGGGTTGTGAAATTAGCTCAAAGCCAACAACTATACCCTTTACAGGCCTTGAATTTTTATCAAGTACCTGAATCCGTAAAGGCTTTGGTGCAGGTGTTTGAGTAGTTTGATATTGATGATCTCCCGAAAAATTAAGCTGATGCTCCGAATAAGGTTTTGTTAGTATAACCCTTGACAAATTTTGTCCCAGAAGTTTCCCCGGATTATAAAAGAATACAAGAAAAAGGAGAAACAGGCTTATGTGTTTTCTTGAAGCTACCAATTATTGCAAGTATAGATTCAGTTTAGCTAAAATACGAAAAAAGCTTAAATGCCAACTCTGATGGAGAAGAAAAAGTTTCTGCCGGGAGCTACAATTCCTGAAGAATAAGGTCTGTAGCGATGATCAAGGATGTTTTCAATCCCTCCCAGGAATGTTAGTTTTTTAGTTACCTGTACAGATGTTTTAAAATTCAATGAATACCATGAAGGAGAGTAGGGCATTCCATCTTGATCAAGTTCATACATGTGCAGTTTGAATTGTTCCTCGGGGGAGAGATTTTCATTAGAAATTTCCCCATTGTATAAAGCATATAGATCTGCTTTGATGATTGCTTTCTCAAATAGTATATGAAAACCCCCGTAGTATGGAGGAATATGTCTTAATGGATAGTCTTCATTGTCTTTTCCTTTCATATAGGTAAAGTCGGTTTTCAGAGAAAAAGATGGAGAAATCATAAGTCCCAGGTTTAAACTGAATCCATAGAGATTTGCATTTTTGGCATTTACAACTGCATAAACATTACTCATTTCACGGTCATACATAATTGTATTAAAGCCGTTGAAAGTATATGGGCGCCGTACCATTGCATCTTTCAGATATGTATAGAACCCGGTTATTTCAAGGTCAACAATTTCATGGAATGTTTTAATCCAGCCAAGATCAATATTGTAAGTATATTCTGGTTCTAAATTATCATTTGGTACAACAACACCCCCTGGTTCAGAATCAAAAATCTTTGCAACATCATCCAGGTTCGGGGCTCTGAATCCGGAAGCCAGATTGACATTAATCTGAGAATTTTCAGCATGTCTGAAAACAAAACCAAGAGATCCATTTAAAGCACTGTTTTTTAGAAGTAATTCTTCAAATGGGAAATTATAAAATGAGTTATCCTCAATAGTGGAATACAAGTAAATATAATTATACCGAAGCCCTGCATTCAGGTTTATTCTTTCATTCAAATTATATTTGAACATAGAATAAATTGCCAGTGTATAATAATGATTCAGCCCATTTGGATAACGGCTTGGTATTGGAGAATCAATGCCAGTGGTAATATCCTCTGAATTAGCAATGGAACTCACATTATTAAAAACCGTTTCTATGCCATAAAATACAGAAAGAGAATTTCCAAGATCTTTGTATAAATCATAATTGAAAGAAAAAATATCCACCTTTTCAAAGCGATGAAATAAATCTATTTCGTTGAGTCTCCGGTAATGCCTGCTTTCTTCATATTGCTGGTATGCCATAGTTAGTTTTGCATTATCGTACAAGAAAGTTTTTTGCTCAAAAGCTCCATTTAGGAAATGCATAAACCATTTTTGTGGACCATAATACCACTGGGCATATTTCAGCTTATCTTCGTCATATTGAATTAGCCTGTCATATCTTGGAATATCTGAAGCCTTGGAATAATGAAAAGTGTAATTGAAATTTAGATTGTTTTTAGGCTTAAATCTTACTTTCCCTGTAAAATTTATCTGTGAGTAACCCGAAAATTTTTGTAAGCTGGGATTTTCATTTTGTATAATGGTATCTCCACCATTAATTCGTGACACATATTCATTTCTCAAATAGGATGGGTGTCCCACAGAGCCCATTTTTAAATCTTCATAATCACTATAGCTAATACTGGATAAAAATGCCCACTTTTGGAAACCTAAATTTAAATCGAAATGGCCAAGTTTTTCATTATTGGCAGTGGAAAGCCTGGTTATTGCATTCAGAGAAAGATAAGGCTGTTTTCCTGTGGATAATTTTGGATTTATAGTATGAAAATCAAGAACTCCACCAAGGGCATCACTCCCATAAACTACAGATCCCGGTCCGTAGACTACTTCAGATTGCTCAATAATATTTGGGTCGAGAGAAATGACATTCTGCAGATTCCCGCTGCGATAAATGGCATTATTCATTCGTACTCCATCAACTACCAGAAGTACTGAGTTGGCTGCAAACCCACGTATCATAGGACTCCCTCCCCCCAATTGAGATTTTTGTAAAAATACAGCATTGTTGATACTTAACAGATCTGCAGTTGTTTGAGGATTATAAAGTTGAATATCGGTTCTGGAAATGATGCTTATCTTGTTGGGAACTTCATTTATTTCCTGCTCCCAGCGATTTACAATGAGTACAAATTCATCCAGCATTCTAACATCTTTCTCGAGATAAATAATATATCCCATTTTTTCAAGCTGGCTTATTGTAACAGATATTCTTTTATAAGCCGGATGTTGCAAGATTATTGTATCAGTAAGATTAAAAATTTCCAGGGAAGCTTCTCCTTCATGCTTGCTTATAACAGATTTATTCATTGCCTGATTAAAAACAGCAACATCTGGTACAGGATTACCGGAAATTTGATCCAATACGCTAAGGGTCTGTCCTGCAGAAGCATTAAATATCAGCAGAAACAGGATACCAAAAAATGATTTTAAAACGAGTTTCATCCCGGCTTCAAGATTAAAAAACAGCGAATCTTAACATACTACAAAAATTATTCCACGGTATGAGAATTCAAGGCATTTAATTTTCAAAAGCCTTAAAAATATCTTGAGATGAATTCAAAACCACAAAAAATGAATTCTATTCTTTCTTTTTGCAATTATTGAAGGGCAGATTGATATTCATTATTGAGCTTAATTTTATATTTTTGAGCTGAACTGCTTTCATTCAATCCTATGACAAAAAAAATTTGGAGCATCCTGTTGGTTTTTATTCTTATTACTATCCTTAGTATAGGATATATTTTGTTAAGGGGAAGATTTGGAATTCAGGAGAATCCGTATAAAGCAGTTCCCCAGGATGCCTCTATGATCATTGAAGCTTCTGGTTACAGCCATTTATCTGCTCAGATCAGGGAAGAAAACCTGATATGGAAACAATTGAAGAAGCTGGAAAAACTTAGCAAGGCGGATCGGGATATTATCTTTATTGATTCATTATTAATATCAAATCGTGAATTTGGTGATCTGTTTGGTGATAAGACCTTTTTATTAAGTGTACATCAAACAGGGAAAAAGGATATTGAATTACTGTTTTTAATGAACCTTTCACCTAATGTTAGCTTCACTTTTGTACACAATGTTATATCAGATGCTCTAAAAACCAGTAATAAATTTCAGAAACGAGATTATCAGAAGGTTACGATAGGTGAAATATCAAGCCCGGACGGAAACAGAAGATATGTATATTCCTTGCATAAAGGAATATTCATGTTTAGTTCATCTCCCATCCTTGTTGAAAGTGCTATCAGGCAGCTAGATCTTGAGCAAAATGTTTTTAACCAGAAAGGTTTTAATCAGGTAAATAAAACAGCCGGAAGAAATACTGATGCAAATGTGTACATTAATTTTGATGTTTTCCCACGCTTTCTATCTGTATTCTTAAATGAAAGCATGAACGGGAAAATGAAAAAATTTCGTTCATTTGCGAATTGGGCAGAACTTGATCTTCACGTACAAAATGATGCAATTTTATTGAATGGCTTTTCTTATAGTAGTGATTCATCTAACAATTACTTAAATTTTTTTACTGGTCAATCTGCACAAAAACTAAATGTTGACAAGGTTCTCCCTGACAATACCATAAACTATTTAGCTTTTGGGATTAGTGATTTTGAGAAGTTTTTTAACAGCAGAGAGAAATATTTGAGAGAGAACAATGAATTTCATGCCTATAAGTCCAAGTTGGATGAACTCGAAACTCAGTTGGGGATGGAACCGAAGAAGTTGTTTCTTCAAATATTAGAGAATGAGGTAGCTTTGGCTCATACAGATATTAGAAATATCCCTTTCAAGGAAAATAGTTTTGCCTTATTCAGAGTTAAAAGTATAAGCCAGGCCCGTGAATACTTCCTTGATTACCTCGAAAATTATTCTAATAAAAACCCTGTAGTTTTCGAGGATTTGATTGAGATGGCTGAAATAGATGAAGCTATCCAATTTCCGATTTATAAACTTCCATCATCTGAAATACCTGAAATATTATTTGGCGGGGTTTTTACAAACTCTGATTTTACCCATTTAAGTTTTGTGGGAACCTATTTAGTATTTGGAAACTCTACCAGATCTTTATCCAACTTTATACATTACCAGGTTTTACAACAAACACTGATAAATAATTTTGAATACCGGAATTTCCTGGAAAAACTTTCTTCGAAATCGAATTTTTTCTTTTATTCCCACGTGCCAAGATCAGCTGATATTTTCAAAAAAATATTAAACAAAGAATATGCAAGCGGACTAGAAAAACATAACGAGACTTTGCAGAAAATTCAGGCAATTGGCTTTCAATTTAGTGTTGAAAATACTATGGTTTACAACAATTTCGTTTTGAAGTACCAGCCTGTTTATAATGAGAAAGCAGAAACAGAATGGGAAAGTTTACTTGACACAAGCCTTATGTCAAAGCCTGTTTTTGTTTCCAATCATAATACCGGTGATAAAGAAATTTTTATTCAGGATGAAAAAAATAATATTTATCTGATAAATTCTACCGGAAGGATTCTTTGGAAAATCAATATTCCGGGAAAAATTATCAGTGAAATATACCAGATAGATTTTTACAAAAACAGGAAGCTGCAATTGCTCTTTAATACAAAAAATCACATTTACCTGATTGACAGAAATGGGAATTATGTTGAAAAATTCCCTGTTAAATTGAGAGCAGAAGCAACAAACGGACTGGCCTTATTTGACTATGAAAAAAACAGGAATTATAGGTACTGCCTGGCAGGGAATGATAAGAAAATATATTTATTTGATAAAGAAGGCAAAACGGTAAATGGGTGGTCACTTCCCATGACAGAATCTATAATCGAAACAAATATCCAGCATATTAGAGCTGGAGCTAAGGATTATATTGTTTTTTCAGATCAATACAAACTTTATATTTTAAACCGGCGGGGAAAAGTGCGTGTTTCTGTTGAGGGCAGCATAGAGAAACCAAATAATCAAAACATTTTCTTTGTGAACCGGAGTGATGGGGGAGGTTTTGTTACCACTCAGGCAGATGGTACCATTTGTTTTATTGATCTGGAGGGAAAAGTAGAAAAGAAGTCTATCATCAAGCTCAGTGCTAACCATTTTTTTGATTTCAGGAATCTGGATGGAGCCGGGCCAAATGAATTTATTTTTGTGGATGGGAAAAAGTTGATGGTCTATAATTCAGAAGGAAAAGAAAAGTTTTCTTATGAATTTGAAAATGAAATAACCCTTAAACCAATTATTTTTTCCTTCTCTTCAAAGGATATGAAAATTGGTGTTGTATCTGGTCTCGATCATCAGATTTTCCTTTTCAATAATGATGGGAAACTCTATAGTAATTTTCCACTTTCAGGTCAAACATTGTTTTCTATAGGAAAATTCAGAAGCTCTAGTAATAAATTTAACTTAATTGTTGGCGGTGAAGACAACTTTTTATACAATTATTCCGTAAATTAGTTAATTAACAATCAATATTTAAGAATATAAAACCATGAATTCTTTTAAAAGCTTTCATTTAACATGGGTGTTTGCCGGTATTGTCCTGATTATAAGCTCATGTGTTAAAGAAGAATACGACTTTAACACTCTTTCAAAGGAAATATCTTTAAGTCCCAAATTCATTTTGCCTGCCATTACCGGATCTCTTACACTGGGTGATAGTTTTGAACCCAAAGAAGATACAATTGTTGTAAATCCTGATGGTACCATCAAACTAATGTACAGGCAGGATTCTTTATTTATTTATAGCGTAACCGATATAATTGATATTCCCGATCAGACTCCTCAGTCAAAGACAGCAACATTGGGAAGTGTGTACATAGATGATTTTAATTACGATGGGTCATTAACATTGAATCTTATTTCCCTTAATTTTGATTCTGCAACCAGAGACACACTGGTAGCACGAGATCAAAAAAATGCCATTTTCCCACCAATTCCTGCACCCAATTCTGGAAATTTCAACATGAATCCTTTTAGCAATTTTACACAGGTAATGGTAGATAGTGGAAAGATCAGTATTGGAATTACCAATCAATTACCGGTGGAAATATCTTTTACATTAATATTGAGGAATACATCTGATAACTCTCAGGTTGGTACTGCTTTTGTGTATACCGCTGTTCCGCCTATGGGCAGCCAAACTCAAACAGTTGATGTAAGCGGGAACCTTACCAATGACCTGAATTTTGATATTGTAGATTTTACCTCCCCGGGAAGCTCTGGAAATGTATATGTCGATCTTACCAACCTTATCCTGATTTCTCTGAGTTCACAAAACATGGTAGTTTCCTCAGGAACAGCAATACTTCCCGACCAGGTGTTTTTTATTGAAACCGATACTATTGACACAGATATAGACCCTGGTACTGAAGTAACTTATGTTGAAATGGCTTCAGGGGATATTGATTATACTATAACTTCAGGTTTTAATGAAAACATTCAGGTAAATCTTATACTTCCTACAGGAGAATTAAATGATGATACTCTTAAATATGCAATCCCTGTTTTATCAGGAGGATCAGCCAGCGGAACACTTAATATGGCCGGAGCCTCAATTGATTTTACCATCGATCCGGGACAACCTTATAATAAGCTTCCCTTTAAGTTTATGGCTGAGATTGTCTCAACCGGAAGTATGGTAAGTTTCAATTTTGCTGATGCCTTTACTATGGACTATACCATGTCAAATCTTGATTTTGATTACCTTGAAGGATATTTTGGGGAACAAAACTATACTATAGACCAGGATTCTCTGGAAATTGACCTCGGAGATATTTTAGACAAGATCACAGGGACAATTACATTCACAGATCCCAAAATCCGCATTCCGTACACCAATGGCATTGGAGTTCCTGCAAATCTTGAGATAGATTTATGGGGAGAAACCTCTGCCGGAGGAAGACAGGATTTAAATGCTCCTGTGGTATCGATTGATAAATTAGAAGACAGGGATGACCCACTTATAGAAAGCTCAATGGAATTCAACAGGGACAATTCCTCCATAGTTGAATTAATTGAACTAAGGCCTGAAATTCTATATTATTCCGGAGATGTGAATATAAATCCTGATGGAGCAACCGGTTTTAGAGACAATTTTATATTGAGTACAAGTGAAATTATTGGTGATTTGGAGGTTGAAATTCCAGCTTCCTTAAAGATACAGAATTTAAGTCTGAGAGATACCACAGACAATCCTTTTTATCCGGAAAATCCAGGTGAAGAATCTGACTTGAGCAAGCTAGAGGAAATTACATTGTATTTTTCTGCAACCAATGGCTTTCCTTTAGAAATTAGCTTCAAAATTATTCCTTATGATACAGTAAATAATATTGAATATCCTGCGATTGATGTTCCTCAATTTGTATCTGCTGCTCCAGTTGATGCTAACGGCAGGGTTAATGAGCTAATCCAGGCTCCGGTAGTAGAAATATTATTGGATAAAACTATGCTGGATAATTTAGAAAAATCAGAAAAACTTATAGTTCAGGCGTGGTTCATGACTACTGGCGATGGAGCCCAGGAAGTTGTATTTTATACCGATTATACTTTTGATTTTAGATTGGCTGTAGGATTGGAACTAAACATTGAATAGTTTAACAAACCTCAAAAAGTATCAGCATGTTAAGAAATATTTACCGGCATACGATTTTTTCAACCAAAGGCAGAGCTGTTTTTATTTTTCTAGCTTTTTTTACATGGTCTTCCTTAGCTTTAGCCCAGCAAAATCAAACCATGTATTATATGGGAGTTCCTCAATCCAGGTTCATGAATCCGGCATTGCAGGGTGATTGCAATAGTTATTTTGGAATTCCTGGTATAAATTCCACCTACCTCGGCATCAATAATAATTCGGTTGGATTCGAAGATATTATTTTTAAAGGACCCGATTCATACGGCGATTCCCTGATTAGCATATTACATCCCACTTATGATATCGATGAGTTTCTTGCGAAATTAAAACCTGTAAATAGGATTTCCCCTGAAGTGTATGTGAGTCTATTGAGTTTTGGCTTTCGGGCAGGGGAGAATTTTTTCTTTTTGGATGTTGCAGACAGAATGTACAGCCATTTTTCTTTTCCAAAGGATCTGGCAACATTGGTATTAAAGGGGAATGAAGATTTTATAAATTCATCTGCCGATCTTTCCAGCTTATCAGCAAGTGCAACTTACTTTCGTGAAATAGGGCTCGGTTTTTCCAGAGAATTTGCTGAAGGTTTATTTATTGGCGTTAAGGCAAAGATGCTTTTTGGGAATGCTAATGTGTCCTTACAAAATAATGGATTAAGCCTGGAAATTGATGAATCAAATTTATTTTCACATACTGTAAATGCTGATCTTAATTTAAACTTTGGTTATCCGGTTGAAGTTTTTCATGATCCGGAAACCGGCTACATTGATTCCCTGTTTATTCCGGATCCGGATGAGGGGATGTTATTTAATTTTGGTAATCCAGGCTTTGGAATTGACCTGGGAGCTGTTTACAAAATAAACGACCAATTCTCTGTATCGGCCAGTGTTGTTGATCTTGGATTTATTAAATGGAAAAAAGATGTCACAAATTTAAGAGTTCAGGGGACTTATGAATTTACAGGTATAGATGTAAGTTCCATGTTAATTGCAGGTGATACAAGTACTTTTGATGATGCTCTTGAAAATATTTCCGATACCCTAATCACCATATTTAATCCTAAAGACACCTATGATCCTTTTACAACATACACTCCCACAAAAATATATATTGGAGGATCTTTTCAGTTGAATGATAATATTGGGTTTGGACTACTTTCAAAAACATTAATTGAGCACGGAAAATTATGGGAGTCTTTTACCATGTCGGCAAATGTTAAGGCCGGAGGGTTTCTTACCACCAGCTTAAGTTATTCAATTACTAACAGCACATATAATAATGTAGGTTTTGGCCTCAGTCTTCGTGGAGGGCCAATCCAGTTTTATTTTGTTACCGATAAACTATTCTATAAACTGTCTAGATATAGTATCCCTAATGAGGGCACGAATCCTACAAATATCATACTTCCTTCCAATCTTAGCAGTTTTAACTTCAGATTTGGACTAAACTTGGTTTTTGGCTGTAAACCAAAACGACCAAACGACAGACCTTTAATTTTTTAAGTAGAAGGATGAAGCTTGAATGTTGAACTCCGAAAAGTAACTTTCTAGCCACAAAGGCACGAAGGCACCAAGAAACACTAAAGTCAACTTCCTTGTGCCTCCGCTTAAAGCTACGACAACACGCGGATAGAACTCATGCTTTTATCAGGCTTCAGATCCAGAGTCTTACCTGCCCTGTCGATAGGCCAGACGACTCTGGTAATAACTCTTGTTCATAACTAACTCCGTCCTTCAGTCAAAGACCCAGACATTCATCGTCAGGGGGCGGAGGGAGTATAATAGAATAATAACCGGGCTTTAGCCCATAATTTTTAATCTCCATAAGAGACAGTCTCAATAGTTAGATTACATATCATTCATTAGAAGCATTTTCTTCGCAAAAAATTATCTCATAAAAAAAATAAGTAAATTTGCAGGAATTTAATTTTTCCACATGATAGTTGGTTTGTTTCGAATATTATTGATCTTTCTGGTTGTATATTACCTGTTCAGATTTTTGTCTTACCTTTTTAAACCATCAGGCTCAAACTATCGTTCCGAAAATGGAAATATGAATAAATCTTCCAAAAAAGAAGGAGAAGTTACCATTGATTATTTACCGGAAGCTGACAAAAAGGTTCAGAAGGATAAGGGAGATTATGTAGATTATGAAGAGGTAGCTGATAAGCAAAATAAAAATACTGATTAGGATACCGAACAAGGACTAACGAATTATTATTTTTGAAGAAAAACAGAAATGAATAAAATATCAATAAAGAATTTTCAATTTCAGGCTCTGGCCCCACATATTTCAGCGGTTGTAATCTTTCTAATTCTTACACTCGCATTTTTATCTCCCATATTGGAAGGAAAAAAGCTTCGACAACATGACACTATCCAGTTTCGGGGTATGTCTAAGGAAATTAGTGACTTTAGAGAAAAAACTGGTGAGGAGCCACTTTGGACAAACAGTATGTTTGGAGGAATGCCCACCTACCTGATCAGTGTGCACTTTAAATCAAATTTGTTCAAATATATCGACAAGTATCTTTCTCTAGGGCTAAAAGCTCCTGCTAAGTATGTTTTTTTAAGCTTCCTGGGGTTTTATTTTTTACTTGTGTTTGGTTTTAAAATGAATCCGTGGTTAGGAATAATCGGAGCTATTGCTTTTGGTTTTTCATCCTATTTCTTCATAATTTCTGCAGCAGGGCATAATACCAAGGCTCATGCTCTAACATATATGGCTCCAATTTTGGCAGGTATTATAATTGCTTTTAATGGAAGAATCCTCTGGGGTAGTGTTGTAACCGGTATTGCTATGGCTTTACAGATTTCAGCAAGCCATCCCCAAATGACCTATTATACCTTGTTAACTATTCTTGTTTTTGGACTTGTATTCTTGTTTCGTGCCTTTAAGGAAAAAAGCCTTGTCCTGTATTTCAAAACAGTTGGAGTACTTTCCCTGGCTGTTATTCTGGCCGTTGGAGTGAATTTTACTTCATTGTGGCTTACATATGAATATGGAAAAGTTTCTATTCGTGGAGAGTCTGAACTTAGTTCAAATCAGGTGAATAAAACAACTGGACTGGATAAGGATTATATACTGAATGATTATTCTTATGGAATTGATGAAACACTGAATTTAATGATCCCTAATTTTAAGGGAGGTGCTTCATCAGGTTTTGACCTGAAGTCAGAAACCTACAAAGAATTGCGTAGGAATAATGTCCCCAATGCAAAACAAATTGCCGAACAAAGTCCTTTAGCATATTGGGGGAACCAACGATTAGTTTCCGGGCCGGTGTATATTGGGGCAGTGGTTGTTTTTCTGTTTTTTTTCGGATTGATTTTTGTCAAAGGATCATATAAATGGTGGCTGTTAAGTGCCACCTTACTGTCCTTTATGTTAGCCTGGGGTAAAAATTTCATGTTTCTGTCAGATTTTTTCATTAACTATTTTCCGGGATATAATAAATTCCGGGCTGTTTCAATGACACTTGTTATTGCTGAAATAACTATCCCTCTTCTTGCAATGCTTGCCATAAAGAAATTACTGGAAGGTAATTACAAGAAAGAGGAGGGATTTCAGGCGCTTAAATACTCCTTCATAATTATCGGAGGGGTTAGCCTGTTTTTTGCTTTATTTCCAGGTCTTTTCTATAATTTTTCAGCCCCGGTTGATGAGCAGTTGATTGCCAGCGGATGGCCCGCACAATTTATTCAGGCAATTCATCTCGACAGGAAACATCTCTTACAGACAGACTCTTTCCGGTCATTCATGTTTATTCTCTTTTCTTCAGGTGTGCTATTCGCTTATATGAAAGGATGGCTGAAAAGCAGCTATGTAATACTGGCTCTTGGGCTATTATTTCTGGTTGATTTATGGCCTGTTGATAAAAGGTACCTGAACAATGATAGTTTTGAGTCTCCACGCGTAATTAACAACACCTTTTTACCAAATGCAGCTAATCAGGAAATACTTCTGGACAAAGACCCTGATTTCAGAGTAATGAATCTTACTGTAAGCACTTTTAATGATGCTACAACCTCATATTTTCATAAATCTATTGGAGGTTACCATGGTGCAAAAATGAGAAGATACCAGGAGCTTATAAGTCATCATATTAGCCAGAATAATATGGAGGTTGTAAATATGCTTAATACCAAATATTTTATTCTTGCAGGACAAAACAATCAGCCCTTAGCACGCCATAACCCCGATGCCCTGGGGCATGCCTGGTTTGTCGAGAAATTTCATATTGTAGAAAATGCCGACAGTGAAATTGCTGCATTGAATGAGATCAAGCCCCGGCATGAAGCAGTCATAGATCAACGGTTTATAGAACATGTTGAGGGATTGAACTTACAAACAGATTCTCTTGCCTCGATAAGACTAAGGTCTTATGCTCCAAATTACCTTGTATATGAATCTAATTCAAGTATTGAACAACTGGCTGTTTTCTCAGAGATTTTTTATAATAAGGGGTGGAAAGCTTATATTGATGAAGTTGAAACTCCTCACTTCAGGGTAAACTATGTGCTTCGTGGATTAAGACTGCCTCCCGGTGAGCATAAGATTGAATTTAAATTCCATCCTAAGGCATATTATACCGGCGAAAAAATTTCACTTGGCAGCTCTCTTTTATTGTTGATTTTGCTGATTATGTTGAGTATAAAATCCATTAAACAAAAATGAATGTAGTCAACTATAAAAATTGTCCATTGTGTGGAAGCCCCGATATTATAAAGCACATGGAAGTGAAAGACTATTTTTTGAGTGGAGAAAATTTTAGCCTGTTTCAATGCTCTCAATGCGAATTTGTATTTACACAGGATCATCCCGGAAAAGAGATTATTTCTTCCTATTACAAATCAGAAGAGTATGTTTCTCACAGTAATACCCGCGATGGAATAGTGAATAAATTATACCACTTCTCCCGTGGGTATATGCTCGGCAGAAAGAGAAAACTTATTGAAAGACTTACACACAAGAAAACAAGAAACATTTTGGATATTGGGAGCGGAACAGGTTTTTTTCTTAATCATATGAGAGAGCATGGCTGGGATGTAACAGGAATTGAACCCAGCGAGGAGGGTCGTAAGTTCTGCCGTGATCAGTTTGCACTGGAAATTCAGGATGAAAAGACTCTGTTTACACTGGATAAAGAAAGCTATGATGTGATTACATTATGGCATGTACTGGAACATATACAGGATATTGATGAGTATATGAAAAAAATTCACTCGATGCTCAGGAAAGATGGACTTTTGCTTATAGCCCTGCCCAATTTACGCTCTACAGATGCCATAATATATAAGGAGAAGTGGGCTGCATATGATGTTCCCAGGCATTTGTGGCATTTTACTCCATTTTCTTTTAAGAAACTTGCTGCAAAATACCAGTTTCAATTGCTTAAAATGAAAAGTATGCCCCTTGATGCTGGATATGTTTCTTTGTTAAGTGAAAAATACCGGAATAATCTTTTAGGTTTCCTGGCAGGAGGAATTATTGGAGTTATATCATTGGTTTTAGGACTAATAGATGTTAAAAAGAGCAGTTCAATTATTTATATTTTAAGGAAGTTTTGAGGTTGGTTAGTCAGGAGGTTTTGACATTTATAGTTGTTTGGCACGAAGTGACATTTTTGAAGTTGTATATTTAACTTTATTCTAGGATCTTTGCCACGAAGTGGCTAAATTTGAATAACCGTTCCTGAAAGGGGCGGTTAATGAGAAACCAAACAAAAGATCCCCAATGGGGGTCAAAAAAATAAAAAAACGGCTAGCGATCCTCTATTTATTCACTACACCATTCTCCTAACAAAAAAAGCACTAATCGGGTTTCCAGTCACGAATGATGATCCGGTCACGGTAAAGCTTTACCTCCAGCTTTTGTTTTGCCCTCCATTTCAGTTTCCGGATGTACTGAATGGGTATGGTTACAGCATAACTTGTACCGCCTGATACCTTCGTAAGGCTTCGTATATGCCTTTCTTCCAATTTTCTACGTGTCATAGTTTTATGTTTATCACCGTATTATAAT
>JAYEGO010000251.1:0-3477 GCA_034659155.1 Bacteroidota bacterium
TCAACTTCAAAACCTGACTTATAAGAACTGAATTTCAGATATTCTTTTTCAATTTCCTTTCTGTTCTTATCAACAAAACTCAGCACGAAATTTGTTATAACACCTTTTCGTACCAATGTATTAAAATAAGAATAATTAACTGTAGTATCCATTGGAACAAAAATATCTGGCATAATTCCACCGCCACCATATACCGGTCGCTTATTGATCTTAGTATAATACTTAAGAGAATCGGGAAATTGAATACTGTCTGCTGAAATCAATTCTCCATGTGAAAATCGATTGTTCATATCATTCAGATAATCGTCATAGCCTTCCTTATATGATTTTTGAATTAATCTCCCACTTGGTGTATAATATCTTGCTATTGTGAGCCTGATCACTGATCCATCGGGCAAATAGAAAGGCCTCTGAACCAGGCCTTTTCCAAATGACCTGCGCCCAATTACCAAGCCCCTGTCCCAATCCTGGATAGCACCTGTAACTATTTCACTTGAAGAAGCAGAACCTTCATCTACCAATACTACCATCCTTCCATTTTCATTTTTCCCCCTGGCACTTGCAACAAAATCTTGTTGGGGCATCTTTGTTCCCTTCATATAAACAATGAGTTTCCCTTTTTCAAGAAATTCATCGGCCATATTCACTGCTGCATCCAACAAACCACCTCCATTGCCACGCAAATCAAGGATAAGGCTTTCCATCCCCTGATTGTGTAAATCTCCAATAGCTTCATCAAACTCTCTCATTGTAGTGGCAGAAAACCGGTTAAATCTTAAATAGCCTATTTCCTCATTTACCATATATGATGCATCCAGGCTGAAAATAGGTATTTTGTCCCTGGTAATTGCAAAATCAAGCAATTCCCGTACACCCCTTCTTTTAATGGATACCTCAACTTTTGTTCCTTTTTTCCCAAGTAAACGTTCCCTGACACCATTATTGGTAATCTTAACTCCTGCCACATTCTCTCCATCAATTAGAATAATCCTGTCACCTGCACGAATTCCAAGTTTTTCAGATGGTCCTCCTGAAATTGGAGAAATCACAAAAATTGTATCAAATAATAAGTTGAATTGTATACCTATTCCTTCAAAATTCCCCACAAGTGGTTCATTCATCTCCTTTACTTCCTCTTTCGAAATATATACAGAATGTGGATCCAGGTCTTTCAATACACCAATGATTGCATCTTCTACCAGGCTATTCTGGTTAACACTGTCTACATAGTAAGAATCTATCAGTCTCAATGCTTTATCCAATTTGATGGTTTGCTCACTTAGGAATTGAGCCTGTAGTTCTGAGCTCAGTAGTAAGCTAATACCAAAAAATAAAATGATCACTCTCAAATAAACTTTCATATCATTATATTTAAAAATAAGTTATTCCCATTCAATAGTGGCAGGGGGTTTTGAACTAATGTCATAAACCACTCGATTTATGCCCCTTACCTTGTTTATAATTGTACTGGAAACCCGGCCAAGGAATTCATGTGGCAAGTGCGACCAATCGGCTGTCATACCATCTGTGGAAGATACAGCACGTAATACTACCACATTCTCGTAAGTTCTTTCGTCTCCCATTACCCCAACAGATTGAACGGGTAATAGCATCACAGCAGCTTGCCACACTATATCATAGTGACCCTCCTCTTTAAGAGCTTTAATGAAAATATCATCTGCTTCCTGCAACATATCAACCTTTTCAGGAGTGATATCCCCAATAATGCGAATAGCCAAACCCGGACCAGGAAATGGATGTCTCCCAATAATTCTATGCTCCATATTCATAGCCTTCCCCACTCTTCTTACCTCATCTTTAAACAAGAGTTTCAATGGCTCAATAATTTTCAGTTTCATAAAATCAGGGAGTCCTCCAACATTATGGTGTGATTTTATGGTGGCAGACGGACCATTCACCGATATAGATTCAATGACGTCAGGATATATGGTGCCCTGGGCAAGCCATTTTGCTCCTTCAATTTTGCTGGCTTCCTCCTCAAAGACATCAATAAATATTCCTCCTATAATCTTTCTTTTTTGTTCAGGTTCAGAAACACCTTGAAGGGCAGTTAAAAAACGCTGTCCGGCATCTACACCCACCACATTCAGTCCCATTTTTTCATAAGACTTCAATACCGCTTCGTATTCCCCCTTTCTCAATAAGCCGTTATCCACAAAAATAGAAGTAAGATTACTGCCTATTGCCCTGCTCAGCAGCATGGCTGCAACAGAAGAATCCACACCACCCGAAAGACCAAGAATAACCTTATCATCTCCAAGCTCTTTGTTAAGCTCCTTAACGGTGCTTTCAACGAAGGAATCGGGTGTCCAGTCCTGGGCACATCCACAAATTTCCACAACAAAGTTTTTCAGTATTTCCTTTCCCTGGCTGGTATGATACACTTCAGGATGAAATTGTATTCCATAGCTAATTTCACTTTCTATCTTGAAAGCTCCTACCTCTACATCTGCAGTACTAGCAATTATTTTACAGCTCTCCGGAAGCCTGGCAATAGTGTCACCATGAGACATCCAGACCTGTGTATCGTGTTCAATTCCCCTAAAAAGCGGACTTTTATCATCAACATATTTTAGAAGAGCCCTTCCATACTCTCTTGTGTCAGACGGTAATACTTCTCCTCCATAATTTTGTGCAAGAAACTGAGCCCCATAGCATACTCCCAGCAGGGGATAAATTTCTTTTATTCCCGATAAGTCAGGAACAGGAGCTTCCTGGTCTCTTACTGAAAATGGGCTTCCGGATAAAATCACTCCTTTTACACTTGAATCAGGAGCAGGGAAATTATTGTAAGGAAATATTTCACAATACACATTCAATTCACGTACACGCCTGGCTATCAGCTGTGTGTATTGAGAACCAAAATCAAGGATCAGAATTTTTTCTTGCACTTTAACAAGTTTCTTAAAATGAATAGCTGCAAAAATAGTGAATTCTAATCTTAAGAACAATTAGGTTTTATAAAGTAATAGACAAAAGCACATATCTGAATTCTAATTGGGCGGATCTTGAAAGCTTGAAGTTGAGGATAAGGCTAAGGCTGAGGCTAAGTTTATGAATTATAGTAATCTATCACCAAGAAATTTACTTTGTCATCATATTCGTACCAACTCGTCTGACCACTCGAAGTAGTCTGACGAGTATCATCAAGTCAGAAAACAAATTATCACAACGGTTTATGAGTAATAGGTAGAGAATCCAAAATATGATTGTAGAGGTTTTAGAAGAATCTGCCAGACAGGCAAGTAAGTCTGGTATAATTTTTTCTTTACGACCTGGTAATCCCTTGATTTTATGCAACATAAATCAATCCTACTACGTAGTATACTACGTAGTAAATTGGTTATGTAATGAAATAGAAGGCTTATATTTTCGGTTGTTTTTCACTATTGATTTGAGTGTTCAATCGAGTTATACAATAAACCACCCCGTCCCTCGGGGTACCTCGGGTCACCC
>JAYEGO010000252.1:0-3455 GCA_034659155.1 Bacteroidota bacterium
TTTGACATCCCCGAAATCCTCACCGTAGCCCTGCTACGCTTGCGGTTTCGTGAATATCAAACCGACTAAATCTGCAACACATTTCGGATCGGAATTACCCAAGTTATTTCTTTCCAGACCCTTATTGTCACCACGCATTCACCGATTTTGCCGGACATGATTGATGATCACAGCTTGTTTGTGTGCCGCAGGGAAGCAGAGAAAACAATAATTGAACCTTTTATCACCTGGGGTCCGTTAGGAAAAAAAACTAACACGTAAGTCCTTGTTTTTGTGTAAAGTGAGACCAGCATGGTGTTTATTGAGCAACATTCGTAACCCATTGATATCTATGGATATGAATATTTGTGGGTAAAGGGTAGAGTTAGCCGGAATCCAGAACACAGCCAATTCCTGGATTCCGGCTAACTACATGCCGGAATGACGAAAAAATTGATTGTTCCGTGTTTTTACCCATAGGGCACTGTGTTCTATGTAACTTTTTTGTATTGCACCCCTCTTAACTCTTAAATAACTCTTAAAAAAATATGTAGAAAAACCGATTATTTTAATGATATTATGAAAAATAGTATTAAAATAAAATATTATTGTAATAATCACTGTTAACAGGAGGAAATGTTGGCAAACCTTAAGCCGGAAAAGCAATCCATAAGCATAGTTCTAGTTGGAGATTTCAATCCAAAAATCTTTCATCCAATATGGTTTTCCGGACAGGGATTAATTCGTGAAAAAGAGGCAGAAAATTCGTCTTTAAACATAGTACATCCAGAGATAGTCAATTTTTCATTAGATTGGTGCAAATTTGAGGTAACCAGGGAAAGATTTGTTATTTCTACAAGCCAAGAATCATCTTATGAGCCTTTACGAGATCTCGCTCTTGGGACGTTTAATATTCTTTTACATACCCCACTGACAATGCTTGGGATTAATACTGAAATGCATTTTAAAATGGGATCAACGGATGAATGGCATGCTTTTGGTCATAAGGTAGCACCAAAGGATATATGGGAGAAAGAACTTGAGAATGCCGGCACTATATCCGTAACGATTGAAGGAGCTCGACCTGAAGGGCTAGATGGGTATATCCATGTAGAGACTAAACCATCACCTTACGTTCAACCTGGAATTTACTTTAGAATCAATGATCACTTTCAAGTAAAAAATATTGAATCGTCGATTGGCAGTACTGAAATAATAAACATACTGGGAAAAGAGTGGTTTAACTCTCGAGAAAGAGCAGAGAATATTATCTCAAATGCACTGGAGAACAAATGAACTTAGAGCCATTATTTAAGAAGCTAACTTCATCAAGTTATGGGGTCTGGAATACTGATTCTACAGAACTGGAAGGGAGTTTTGCAACTAAAAGGAAATTGCTTGACACGATATCTCCACTGAGTTTGTTAAGTCCAGAAAAAAAATTACCACCTACTTTCTCTTTTCTTTTTGATGAGTCAAAAACAGGAATAACAGAAAGTGATATTAAGCCAAAAATTCCAACTGAATATGATTTATCTATTAATTTGCACAAAATACATAGTCGTCCTCTTGATGATTTCTTTTCACTTCAGAAGTACGAGGGAATAGTTACTGAGATTAAAGAAAATTCCTTTTGGGCCAGGCTTATTAATTTGACGAATAAAACCTATGATGAAGAGGCTGAATTCCCCTTAGAAGAAGTTACAGAAGAAGACAAAAAACTTGTAGACTTAGGAGCAATATTTTATTGGAATATAGGTTGTTTGGTGCTTACTGGAGGTCAGCGTATTGGTGCGCAACTTATTCGTTTTCGGCGACTCCCCACATGGTCTAAAGGAGAAATTATGCTGTCTTATAAAAGAGCAGATCAAAAAAGTAAATTATTTGGTTGGGGGTAAATGCTATCTTCACCACCAAAAAATGATGAAATAGAGGTGTCTCTTTTTGGGCCGGGATATGGTGAGTGCATCCTCTTACACATTGGTGGAAGTCAGTGGATAATTGTTGACTCTTGTATTGATCTAAACTCCAGGAAACCAGCCGCCCTTCAATACCTTACAAATATAGGTGTTGATCCAAGTAAAGATGTTAAATTAGTAATTGCAACACATTGGCACGATGACCATATAAGGGGTCTTGGAGAAATAGTCTCTTATTGCGAAAATGCTAAATTTGTATGCTCTGATGCATTAGGAAATAAAAATTTTTTAAGATTGGTTGAGGTTTATACGAATCATTTTTCCAGCAAAAATAAGCCTGGTCCTTATGAATTTTATAAAATATTTAATATACTTCAGAGCAGATCTTCTACTCCTAGATTAGCTTCTGTTGATAAACATTTATGGTGTAATAGAACATCTAGTTATTCTCCGGATATTTTATGTTCGGTTTATGCTTTATCTCCATCTGATAAAGAGCTACTAAAATCAAAATTATCAATAGCTAATTTGCTTCCAGAAGAACACCAACTAAAAACTAGACTTTCTTCCCCTAAACCAAACAACTCCGCTGTTGTTCTGTTAATAGAAATAGGGGAAATTCAAATTCTTCTTGGTGCTGATCTGGAAGAAACTTCTGATGCAGAAACTGGATGGTCGGTAATAGTTGACTCAACAACTCGTCCACATGGGCAAGCTTTTATTTACAAAATACCCCACCATGGTTCAAAGAATAGTGACTTTCAACCTATATGGGACAACTTGCTATTAAAATCTCCTTTCGCGTTGATTACTCCATTTACGAGGGGCCCTAAACCACTACCGGAAGAGAGTGTTGCGCGACAAATTTGTAAGAGGACGGAAAATGCATACATCTCAATAAAACAACCATCTAAGAAATTAAAAATAAGAGAGCCTCTTGTAAAAAAAATGATTAAAAGAACTGTTAAACAAATAAAAGTCGTTGAGCACTCGACAGGCCACGTTCGTCTTCGAGGAGAACCTAAAGCTTCACATAGTTCTTGGCAGGTTCATCTTTTTAATGGTGCTTGTAATCTAAATAGTTATTTCTAGGATTCCTACTGCCTTAAATCCAAAAGTCAAAATATTGTAGCGGTAATCCTGTGTGATTGCCCTATCTTGGATAAGTGCCCTGTGTAATCAGGGCAGACACGGGAGCCTGCCCCTACCCCCTATATCCTTCACAATTCGACATTTCCGGTGACCTCGACATTCGACATTAAATCAGTATGTTCAATGGCTAAACGGCATTATCTAAATGGTGTCACTTTTTTTGTGTCGCACCTCGCATGATGTTCGCCATCATAATCATCATAATTTTTCACAGGCACTCCATCTGCACGCGCCCAACGGAAGTGCCCTTGGGGTGCGATCAGTCTGTTTCACATAGATTTATTATAGTTCGCGCCAGCCTTGCTAGCGCACACATATGGCGCACCTGTAAACGATTACATACTGAGGAATCTGCTAACCCAGATAAACTGGAAATTTTTAAAGGTCCTGGACTCTGTTCAGTAC
>JAYEGO010000253.1:0-3440 GCA_034659155.1 Bacteroidota bacterium
CTTGAAGACCAGGTGAAAAAACCTGTTCCCGATTTTAAGATTGAAATACCTGCCAAACCGGAACTTGCCATAGATGTACCAAAGGCAAAGGAACTATTGGATTCGGCCGATGGGGAACTTGTTTGTGTAAGAAGCTGGCCCGAATATATTGGAGAAGTAAGTGGCTATAACTACATTGAGAAAAAAGGACGCATTCCTGGAGCTATTTTTGGGAACTGTGGAACTGATGCTTACCACATGGAAAATTATCGCAACCTGGACCATACAACCCGGGAATATCACGAAATAGAGGCTATTTGGGAAAAAGTTGGTATTACGGCTAATAAACATCTTGCATTCTATTGTGGTACCGGTTGGCGTGGAAGCGAAGCATTTTATAATGCATGGTTAATGGGCTGGCCAAGGGTTTCGGTATTTGATGGAGGTTGGTTTGAGTGGAGTAATGATCCTGAAAACCCTTTTGAAACAGGTGTTCCACTTGATGTAATGTCTGCAAAAAATTAATAATTTTGGAAACACTTACCATTACTGCATTTGCAAAAGACACCCTGGAAGGATTGTCAGCCACCCATAAGTATTTATCATCCAAATATTTTTATGACGCAAAGGGTAGCAGAATATTCCAGGATATTATGCAAATGCCTGAATATTATCTTACTGATTGTGAACTGGAAATTTTCAGAAACAGGAAACAGGAAATCTTTGAGGCATTTACCGAACAGGATGCCCGGTATAATTTAATTGAACTTGGTGCCGGTGATGGTTTAAAAACTAAGGTTCTCTTGTCCCACTTACTTTACAAAAAGGCCAACTTTGAATATACTCCTATTGATATATCAGAGCAAGCTATCAACAATTTAGTACTGGACCTGGAACAAAAAATCCCTGGTATAAAAATAAATGGCAAGGTGGGAGATTATTTCCACTTAATAGAAAGAATTAGCCAATACGATCATTCTAAAAAGATAATATTATTCCTCGGATCTAATATAGGGAACTTCAATAAAAGCCAATCCTTGAGTTTTTTAAATAAGTTAAACTCGCAAATGCAATCCGGAGATTTACTTTTTATTGGTTTTGACCTCAAAAAAGATCAGAATATAATCCTTAAGGCATATAATGACCCTCACGGGCATACTGCTGCTTTTAACTTAAACCTTTTACAAAGGATAAATAATGAACTAAACGCAAATTTTAATCTGGATAACTTCAGGCATGTCGAGGTTTATGATCCTGAAAGTGGTACCGCAAAAAGTAAGCTGATCAGCCTGAAAAAGCAAGAGATAATAATTTATGATTTGAATAAAATTATTTCATTTGAACAGGGAGAATCAATTTTCATGGAGGTGTCGCAAAAGTATGATATGGAGATGATTATGGATATAGCAAATAAATCCGGCTTTGAAATTGTCAGGAACCTTTACGATAAACGACAATACTTTGTAAACTCTTTATGGAAACTAAAATAATATTCGATGAAAGCAATTTGGAACGGAAAAGTAATCGCAGAAAGCGATGACACTATTCATATTGAAGGGAATCAATATTTCCCTGTAGAATCAGTGAATAAGGAATATTTGACAAACAGTGAAACTCATACGGTCTGTCATTGGAAAGGAACTGCCTCTTACTATGATCTCGTAGTTGATGGTAAATCAAATAAAGATTCTGCCTGGTATTATCCTGAACCTTCTTCTCTGGCTGATAAAATAAAAGGCTATATAGCTTTCTGGCGGGGAGTTGAAGTAGTAGCATGAATCATTAAATCAAAAAATGAAATGACGAAAAATACCGAATGGAAAATTCAGTCTTTAGCTTACAATGAAGATATTGCTGATGCACTTCAACAACAGCATCACGCAGCTCAATTTATTGCAATGGTTGGGAAATATATGATCCCTCAAAAAGAAGATGACAGCAATACAAATATGCAGTTTATGGCTGACCTGGAATTGCTGCTTGGGAATAAGCTTCCCAATAAATGGCAGCTTGTCCTGGATTTAACAAATTTACATCTCAGCCTTTTCGATAAAGAATTTAAGCGTAAAAAAGATATCCCATTGAGCGGAAAAACCAAAATTCAGGTGTTTGATGATCTCAAACAAACACTGGCTGATTTTGATTTTGATGTCTCACAGCTTAAGAATGAATTGCATTACGAAATTCCCAGCCATAATCTGGATAAAAACCTGCTGTTCTCTATAAGGTATAAGAATCTCTTTCAGGAAAATACTGTTTACAGGCATAATGCCGAAATTATTCTCAACGAGATTATAGCTGATAATCAACAGGCTGAGCCCGTAAGGATATGGCCTCATCATTTTGATACGGGATCATCTATTCCTCTAACCAAAAACAATCAAAATAAAGTTTCCAGCTCCATTGGAATTGGCTGGGCAATGCCTGACAGCATGATAAATGAACCTTATTATTATCTCAGCTTTTGGTCAGAAAAACCTGATGATGGTGTAAAAACTCTTCCTGCATTAGCAGCCGGGCAATGGATGGTGCCAAATTGGAATGGAGCAGTGTTAAAACATTCTGAAATACTGTTAAAAAAATCCCCGTCTGAACAACACAAACTGGTAAAATCATTTTTCACATCGGGAATGAATCTCTTAATTGATAAATTAAAATGAAGGACAGCATAGCCTGGTATAAAGTATTAAATCAAAAAAGTGAACTTGCTAATGGTCGTATTATGACTGTAAATGCAGGACATAAGCAAATTGCTCTTTCTCATTTTGAAGGAAAAATTTGCGCGCTTGACAACCATTGTCCTCACCAGGGAGGACCTCTGGGCGAAGGAAGCATTGAAAACGGGATATTGAGGTGTCCCTGGCATGGTTGGGATTATCATCCCTGCACAGGTAAAGCTCCTGGCTTTGACGATGGTGTTGATGCTTACCTGGTTGAAGAGCGGGAAGATGGTATTTATGTTGGAGTGCCATTTGAAAAACCTCACGAAGCTACTCTTTCAGACATAATGGCCGAAACCATGGTAAATTGGGGTATTGACACCGTATTTGGAATGGTAGGGCATTCTAACCTTGGCTTTGCAGATGCATTGAAACGGCTGGAAAAAAAAGGCAAAATCAAATTTATTGCTATCCGGCATGAAGGAGCAGGGGCTTTTGCAGCAAGTGCTTATGGAAAATTAACCGGGAAACCAGCTGCATGTTTTTCGATAGCCGGGCCTGGGGCAACAAATATGTTTACCGGTCTCTGGGATGCAAAGGTTGATCGTGCTCCAATACTTGCTCTAACAGGCCAGGTTGCCACTCAGGTAGTGGGCACAGGAAACTTCCAGGAAGTTGACCTGGTAAGGGCTTTTCAGACTGTTGCTGAATTCAATCACCGTGTTCAGAAAGATAGCAAACATACTGAACTTATGTCCCTGGCCATAAAACATGCTCTGCTAAAAAGAGATGTTTCGCATT
>JAYEGO010000254.1:0-13144 GCA_034659155.1 Bacteroidota bacterium
TTGTGCTTAAATATCCTGCTCCAGCTCTTTAAGCTTTTTCTCCAGCTCATTAATCCTGGTAACCAGGGAGGGAAGTTTTCTAAAATAAACATAGGATTTTTGATAATCCATGATCGGAAAGGCGGGAGATCCCTGCACAACTACTCCTTCTTTCTTAATACTGGAGGGAATTCCTGACTGTGCAGCAATCATTACCTTATCGGCAATCTCGATGTGCCCAACAAGGCCTACCTGGCCACCAAACATACATTCCCTGCCTATTTTCGTAGAGCCTGCAATCCCAGATTGAGCAGCAACAATTGTATTCTCTCCGATAACAACATTGTGAGCAACCATAATTAAATTATCCAGTTTCACTCCTTCTTCAATTATTGTGGATCCCATCATTGCCCGGTCAATGGTTGTATTTGACCCTATTTCAACCCTGTCTTTTAATATTACGTTCCCAATTTGAGGTACCTTTTTATAGTCTTTCTGAGTATCCGGAGCAAAACCAAAACCATCACTGCCAATAACAACCCCGCCATGCAATATACAGTCATTCCCTATCTTGCATTCATGATATATTTTTACTCCCGGATAAAAAGTGCAATTATCACCAATCACAACATTATCTCCAATATATACATGCGGGTAGATCCTTACATTTTTCCCAATTATACAATTCTCCCCCACGTATGCATAAGCACCCAAAAACAGGTCTTTTCCAGCTTTTGAAGACTTTTCCATCCAGGATTTTGGATGAATTCCAACTTTCTTTGGCTTCATAGATTCTTTAAGCTGCAAAAGAGAAGCAATTGCCTGGTAAGCATCATCCACCTTTATAAGAGTTGCCTTTATTTTTTTATTCGGCACAAAGCTTTTATTAACAATAATAATTGAGGCATCCGTAGTATAAGCATATTCAGTATATTTAGGGTTCGCAAGAAAGGTAATAGTTCCTTTCTCCCCTTCTTCAATTTTGGAGACATTGCTGATTACAATTTCAGCATCTCCCTCAATTTCTCCTTTTAAAAATTCAGCAATAGCTTTAGCAGTAAATTCCATTCTATTTGTAGTTTAAAATTTCAAGTTCTTTGGGATAACATAAACAATATTTTTTGATAGTTTTTGATAGAACCGAGGTATTTAATATATCAGATGCCTCACTAATATCACGTAAACTACCATCTTTATAAAAAATTTGTATACTATGATCATCCGGATCATAGGCGTAGTTGCTTATCACTTCCATAAAAACGAAGTAAGAAGTCAAATCAGCAGGAATTTTGTATTCCTTCATTACCTTCTTATAAAGACCTTCGAGCAATTTATCATCAAATTTCTCTTTCTGCAATTTTGCCCGAAATAAATACCTGTTTAAAAGTCGCTTACACAATAATGAAAGAACAATATCATTCTCTTCTGCCCATATTTTCGCAGAAGTTAAAATGTCATTATCATCCAGGCATGCAAAATTCTTCAACAGATCAACCTTTTGATGATTTGGATTATTTCCAAAAACACTATTGTAATTAATATTCTGCTCCAGGAAATATTTCATTGCTGAGGTTACAAATAATGAAACACCCTCACTGGTTAGCTCTTTTGCTCTTTTCAATATCTTCATCAGTAATAATTCAGCAGACAATACAGTTTTATGCAGATAAACCTGCCAGTACATTAACCTGCGGGCAATTAAGAATTTCTCTATCGAATAAATACCTTTCTCATCCACAACAAGCTGGTCATTTTTAACATTGATCATTTCTATAATTCTATCCAGACCAATAGTTCCTTCTGTAACGCCTGTGAAAAAACTATCCCGCTTCAAATAGTCCAGCCTATCCATATCGAGTTGCCCTGAAACAAGCTGATGAAGAAATTTTTTATCATATTGACCTTTAAATATCCTAATTGCCAGGTCCAGTTTCCCTCCAAACTCCTCGTTCAATTGTTCCATAAACAATATTGATAAATCCTCATGGTTGATCCCCTCAACAAGGCTATGCTCAAGGGTATGAGAAAAGGGGCCATGCCCAATATCATGCAGCAATATTGCTATAGATACGGCTTCGGCTTCTTTTTCAGAAATAATGATCCCTTTTTCCCTCAATACGGCAATTGCCGAATTCATCAGGTGTAGAGCTCCCAGAGAATGTTGAAATCTGGTATGTTGGGCTCCGGGATATACGAGGTGAGTTAATCCAAGTTGTCTTATCCTCCTTAATCTTTGAAAGAAAGGATGTTCAATCAGATCAAACAAAACCTGAAAAGGTATATGTATAAACCCATATACCGGATCATTAATAATTTTACTTATGACTTCTTTCACTGCAGCATAAAGATAAGGATTGTCCAACACAATTTTTATACCAGTCTTTGCAAATTTACGGTGTATTTTTTATGTTTACTCAATCTTATAATTAAAATAGTCATTTTCAACAGAGATTAAACTTAAATTAATTATTATATTACAGGTTAGAATTCTAAATCAAGCCATTAACTCATAAATCAATTAATCATGAGGCATATTTTTTACAGCATATTAATTATCCCGGTAATTATTATTGGTGCTTTTGCTTTGAATTGTTCTGATTTCAGTAGTCATATTAACATAAGTAATCCTGATCCGGAAATAATTAAACCAACACGTATTGAAATTATTTCCCCAATAAGGAATGAAACTTTTAATAAAAAGGGAACTTGTCCGGAGCGCAAACAAGGCGGAAATCCAAGGAAAGTTGCCGGTTATCTTCTATTTGATGGCGGAATGGATGGAAATCGTCAGGTTGATCCACAAATTGCTGTTGGTGGCGGTTTTGTTTTGCATGCTACTAACAATGGACTGATCATATACGATAAAAAGGGTAATTATATAGAGGGAGTGAAGCAATCGTGTTTTAATAACGGGATTGATCCGAAGTTATTTTTTGACACACACAACCAGGTATTTGGTTTTGATTTATGGGTTTACTGGGATGATGAGAAAAAGAAACCTGTTAATATTTCCATCTCGGAAACAAATGATCCGAGGGGCGCATGGAATACGTATCCTGTGCCAGCACCAGGTGGTGTAGATGGCGGTGGACTTGGATACAGCAAGAAATGGATTGGTTATAGTTTCCCGGGTGGAGAAGAGCAAACATTTATTATGAAAATGGAAGAAGTGAAGAAAGGAATACCTGCTACTGTATACCATTTTCCCGGTAGCCTGGGACATCCGGTAGCAACTCAGGATTCAACCGGAGATCTTCTGTTTTTCAATATCAGCAATAAGAATATCCTTATCAGACGTGTTTTTGAGGATGTACATGGAATTCCTGCATGTGAAATCATCTGTAACACTCCTCACCACCTGGAATATGTTGATTTTCCACCTCAATCACCCCAAAAGAACACAGACCAACATACTGCTTCCGGTGACAGGAATCCAAAAGCCTTAGTGCTTCAGAATGGGTATATCTGGTTTTCTCAAACAATTAATTATAATGGCAGAGCTGCTGTTCAGTGGCATCAGGTTAGAATTGATGGTTCAATTGTACAAACTGGGCTTGTTAGCAGTGAGCATTCCAGCTATATACAAACAACTCTGGCTGTGAATAAAAATAATGATGTACTTGTTGGGTTTCAGGAAACTGGTTCAAATATGTACATCAGTCCTCGTTTGGCCTTTCGTTATGCTGATGACCCTCCCGGACAATTACGTGAAATTGTGGATCTGGGCGAAGGAAAAGGAGCCACTTCAGGGGCTTCATGGGGAGATTACAGCGGCAGCGTTGTGGATGGTGACAACCTCCTGGATCTTTGGACAATTCAAAGCATTACTAATAAGGAAGGACGAGGGAACACGGTTATTGTTAAAGTTCCTTTTAAAGAAAAGTAACTTTAGCTGTAAAGCTTAATTGCTATATCTTTCCTGTATAAGCCTCCCATAAATAATAAACCCCAAAAATAAGTAAGAGGATACCTGCCCAAATAGTAATAAAAACTGATACACTAAAGGCATTTGCCAACATATATCCACCAAAAGCCAGTAATACAAATCCTATTATGGATTGCACCCACCATCCCGACTCATCCAAAGCTTTCATGGAAAAAGAAGCGGCCAGTTTATATATTCCATTTAAAATTACCCATAGAGAAATAAATACAGATAACAAAATCCCGATAAGATTTGGCTTAAGGATGAAAAGCAACCCAAATAAAATAGTTATCACCCCCTGAAATATTATAACATTCCTGTTTTGGCTACCGGACTTATCCAGCAAACCTGCAATTAGCATAATGATGCCGGGAATGAGTATTACAAGTCCAACATATATTGAAATGCTCTGAAGGGCACCTTCAGGAAAAGCAACAAACAGTAATCCCAAAAAAATAAAAATAACACCATTGATTATTGTATTTCTTTTCGATAAACTAAGATTTTTCACTTCTCAAGATCTTTAAATGAATAAAACAAGGCAAAAACTACATAACAAGCAGGTCAAAGATACACAATTGAAACCAAAGTCTTGAATTTTCCAGGACCGCTGTTCTGTAAGAATATTTGCTTAATCAATGAATATGTTGTACATTTGCGCGCTGATGGATGGTAGGGGACGGTTGTCCCCTATTTTATTATACTAAAGGAATGGTAAGCAGGGAAAGAATAATACAGATTCTCGAGGATAAAGATTTTGACAAAGATTTCTTTATTGTGGATGTATTAATTCATGGGAACAATGACATTAGGATATATATTGACAATAAGAAAGGAATATCCATCAGGGATTGTGTTTCAGTTTCAAGATTTGTTGAGGGCAAATTGCTTTCTGAGGATTTGGATTTCTCATTAGAAGTCTCTTCTCCAGGACTGGATATGCCTCTGAAAGTAGCCGGGCAATTTAAAAAAAGTATTGGTAAAATGGTAGAGGTGGTTGACCTGAATGGGAATAAGGAAACAGGAACTTTGCTTAAGTATGATTCCGAAGGGATTGTCCTGGAACAGGAAATAAACAGAAAAGGGAAAAAGGAAACTGTTGTGAAAGAAGTGGCTCTTTTGTTTAATAAAATTAAATCAACAAAAATATTGGTTTCAATTAAATAGCTTTTATAATAAAAATGGAAAACATAAACTTGATTGATACTTTTTCAGAGTTTAAAGAACTTAAAAATATTGATCGTACTACAATGATGAGCGTGCTTGAGGATGTATTCAAAAGCATGTTGGTTAAGAAATTTGGCAGCGCAGACAATTTCGATATAATAATAAATATTGACAAAGGTGATTTTGAAATATGGAGAAACCGGGAAGTTGTTGAAGACACTGAAATTGAAGACACAAATCTTCAAATTACTTTAACTGAGGCAAAGAAAATAGATGAAGAATATGAAGTAGGTGAAGAAGTTACAGATGAAGTTAAGTTGATGGATTTTGGACGAAGAGCAGTTTTATCGGTAAGACAAAATCTTACTTCCAGAATTCTTGACCTGGAAAAGAATAATGTTTTTAATAAATATAAAGATAAAATTGGAGATATAATAACAGGTGAAGTTTACCAGGTATGGAAAAGGGAAATCCTGATTCTTGATGATGAGGGAAATGAATTACTATTGCCAAAACAGGAGCAGATCCCTTCAGATTATTTTCATAAAGGAGACATGATACGTGCGGTTGTTGTTCAGGTAGAAATGCGAAACAACACTCCTATGATTATTTTATCCCGTACTTCTCCTACGTTCCTGGAAAGATTATTTGAACTTGAGGTTCCTGAAATTTTTGATGGTCTTATTACAATCAAAAAAATTGTTCGGGTTCCAGGGGAAAGAGCAAAGGTTGCAGTTGAATCATATGACGAAAGAGTTGATCCGGTTGGAGCATGTGTGGGAATGAAAGGATCAAGAATTCATGGAATAGTAAGGGAATTAAAAAATGAGAATATTGATGTAATTAATTTTACCAACAATATTCAGCTATATATTCAGAGATCATTAAGTCCGGCAAAAATCACATCTATAAAACTCAAACAGGAAGAAATGAAAGCGGATGTCTTTCTTTCACCAAATGAAGTTTCCCTGGCAATTGGAAAAGGAGGCCTGAATATACGTCTTGCAAGTCAACTTACAGGTTATGAAATTGATGTATATCGTGACACCGAGGAGGAAGGAGATGATGAGGATGTGAAATTAGAGGAATTTACCGATGAAATTGAAGATTGGGTCCTGAAAGAGCTGAAATCTATTGGTTGTGATACTGCAAAAAGTGTGCTTGAACTTCCAATCAAAGATCTTGTAAAGCGTACTGATCTTGAAGAGGAAACTATACAGGATATAATAAAAATTTTAAATGCAGAATTCGAGTAATTTTCAACAATCTGTTTATTTTAGCAATAATTAAAGTGATTTTTATAATCCGAGACAATTTAAAAGCACTGAGATAAGAAGCGAATGGAGAACAAATCAACACGACTAAGTAAAGCGGCCCGCCTGTTTAATGTGGGAATTTCAACTATTGTTGAATTCCTGGCAAAAAAAGATATTCAGATTGATTCAGGTCCAAATACAAAAATTAGCCCTGAAGCTTATAACCTCCTGGCTGAAGAGTATAGTTCTGATCTTTCTATTAAGCAAAAATCAGAAGAGTTAAGTCGTAAAAATCTTGAGGAATCTCATGAAGGTCTATCTATCGATGACGTACCCAAGCAAAAAGATCTAAGTAAAGAAGAAGTTATTGTTAAAGATGTGAGTGCCCCGAAAGTAAAAAAAGAAGTAAAATCTGAGGTGCCGGTTGTTGAGAAAAAACCAGAATTAAAAGAAGAAAAAAAGGAGAAAGAGCCTAAGGCACCATCCGCAGAAAAAAAGAAGAAGAGTGTAGATGTGAAAGTAGTTGGGAAGATTGATTTGGACGCAGTTAAAAAGAAACCAAAGCCTTCTAAAAAAACTGTACCTGAAAAACCCGATAAACAGGAGGAAGAAAAAGCTGTGAAAGCTGAGCCTGTTGAAGAAAAAGCTATACAGAAGAAACCTGAAACGATAGTTCCTGAGGAAAAGAAAAATGAGATCATTGAAACCAAGATTGAAAAGCTTTCTGGTCCTACCGTAGTAGGAAAAATCAACCTTCCTAAACCTAAACCAAAGAAAAAACCTGTTGCTTCTTCAAGTGACACCGAATCTAGAAAAAAGAAAAGAAAAAGAATACGCACTGCTGTTCAGGCTGATGGTAAAGAAAAGGGGGGAGACACAAAAACCAGGGAGGCAAAAAAGACTTCGAAAAAAAGAAGGCCATTCAGACCCGAGGTAAGTGAAGAAGATGTTCAGAAAAAAATTAAAGAAACTCTCAGCCAGCTAAGTTCTAAGGGGAAATCCAAGGGGGCTAGATACCGCAGGGAAAAGCGGGATGCTGTTAGCCAAAAGGAACAGGAAGAAATTGAAAAAAGCGAACAGGAAAAAAGCATCCTTAAGGTTACAGAATTTGTATCTGTTAATGAACTTTCCAGTATGATGGATGTCCCGGCAAACGATGTAATCTCAGTTTGTATGAGTTTGGGAGTAATGGTATCCATTAATCAACGCCTGGATGCAGAAACAATGACAATTGTTGCTGATGAATTTGGGTTTAAGATTGAATTTATTACAGTTGATCTTATTGAAGCTATTGACAGCGGTCCTGAAGATAAAGAAGAAGACCTCAAGCCCAGACCTCCAATTGTTACTGTAATGGGCCATGTAGATCACGGGAAAACAAAGCTTCTGGATTATATTAGAAGTGCCAATGTGGTTGCAGGAGAAGCTGGTGGAATAACACAGCATATTGGGGCATACAGCGTAGAGCTGAGTGATTCAAAAATCATTACCTTTCTTGACACTCCTGGCCATGAGGCATTTACAGCTATGCGCGCACGTGGAGCACAGGTAACAGATATTGTAATTATTGTTGTTGCCGCAGATGATGGGGTAAAACCACAAACTGTTGAAGCCATAAATCACGCACAGGCTGCAGGGGTTCCTATTGTATTTGCAATAAACAAAATTGATAAACCAGCAGCTAACTCTGAAAAAGTAAAGGAAGAGCTTTCTAACATGAATATCCTTGTTGAAGATTGGGGAGGAAAGTATCAATCACAGGAAATATCTGCAAAAAATGGCATCAACATAGATGAATTACTTGAAAAAATTCTACTTGAAGCTGAGATGCTGGAACTTAAAGCCAATCCCGATAAAAAAGCCTCTGGGATTGTTCTCGAATCCACTCTTGACAAAGGAAAAGGATTTGTTACCACCCTTTTGATCAGTGAAGGAACTCTTCACGTTGGAGATATTAGTCTTGCCGGAAATTTTTATGGACATGCAAAAGCTATGTTCAATGAAAGGGGGGGGAATATTACTGAAGCCGGACCTTCTTCACCTGTCATTATGCTGGGTCTTGATGGTGCTCCTCAGGCCGGAGATACTTTCAATGTTATGAATTCAGACCGGGAAGCAAAAGAAGTTGCCAATAGAAGAGAACAACTTCAGCGAGAGCAAGGACTTCGTACCAAAAAACACATCACGCTGGATGAGTTAGGCAGAAGAATTGCTATTGGCAACTTCCAGGAACTCAATGTCGTTATTAAAGGAGATGTAGATGGTTCTGTGGAGGCTCTTGGTGACTCCTTATTAAAACTGTCTACTGAAGAAATCCAGTTGAATGTGATTCATAAAGCAGTTGGCCAGATCTCTGAATCTGATGTCATGCTGGCAATAGCTTCCAACGCTATAGTTATGGGATTCCAGGTAAGGCCATCATTAAGTGCCAGGAAGATGGCAGAAAAAGAACAAATAGACATCCGTACTTACTCTATTATTTACGATGCCATTGAGGAAATAAAATCTGCCATGGAAGGACTGCTTTCTCCTGAAGTAAAAGAAGAAATAGTGGCAACCGTCGAGGTGCTGGAGATTTTTAAAATTGAAAAGGCCGGTACTATTGCAGGATGTGTTGTTAAGGATGGAAAAGTTAAGCGGGATAATAAGGTTAGGATTATCCGTGACGGAATTGTAGTTTACTCCGGGGAACTTGGATCGCTTAAACGATTTAAAGATGATGCCAAGGAAGTTGTTAGCGGTCTTGAATGTGGTTTAAATATTGCAAACTACAATGATATTAAGGTAGGCGATGTTATCGAAGCCTATGTTGAAACCGAATTCAAAAGAACACTTTAAAGAAGGCTAAGGCTAAGGCTGAGGCTAAGGCTAAGGCTGAGGCTAAGGTATATTATATTTAATACTCCTGTTTTCCGCATTTGGATCACCCAGATCAAAAACACTACACTTTTTTATAGGCGATACAGAGCCTATAACCTAATTGTCTCGAAAACTGCCGAAAACATTAAAGATGAGAGGTGAGTTGTAAAAATAGCACCAGGCTTTAGCCTGGTGTTAGGAGTTAAAGTTGAGCCAGGTTTTGGCGCAAATTTTGCCTTGTGCTCAACCTATAGATATGCCCGGGTGCCCGGTTTATTGAAGGCTGCAAAAACTTGTGCCAAAACCGATATATATCAAAAACCTACAGAGCTAAAAACTATATTATTTTGAAAAGTGGCGACAACGGGAAAAATGCTGCCAGGCCGTCATAACCAAGGTGTAATAGTCATCCTGAATTTATTTTAAGTGTGAAATAATTAACAGTAGAGTTATATTTACATAATATAATGTGAGTTCGATGAAAGGGAAGCTATAGCTTAATATAACAACCAGATAATAAATAACCCCGTCCTAAAGTTGAAAATCCCGACATTTCTTTGATCACCGAAGCTCATAGGTGATATCGTCAGGAGGAAACGGGATTGTTGATTATCAACTTTTTAGGCAAAGCCTTATATCGAACTTACGTTATTAAAGAATTACAAGGGGTTTCACAATGAATCTATCTCCAACAGCTACCTTTACATAGTATAATCCGGGCTCAATAAGTAAATCACTATTAATTCTAATATCCACCTGCCCTGCTTTAGCATATCTGTCCTCCATATTGAAAACATTCTTACCTGTCACATCATAAATATGAATTCTAATATCACTTGAATTCTCCAGTTTCAGTCTTACAATAAACTCACCCGAATTTAAAACATTAGGGAATATTACAACTGATTCAGTATCCAGCTTATTGCCACCATGTACACCTGATGCCAGGCCTGTTTTGAAATACTTATTCGAGCTGAACACTCCACCACCATATTCGTTCTCGGCCCTTAAATGTATAAAATACCAGGTTTCAGGATCCAAAGAAGATGATAGCTGCCCTGACCCCGGATCCTCCTCGAACTTCTCATTATGTGCAATAATAGCATAGTCACTTGTTTTTGATACCTCAATATAAACCGTATCGGTTTCTGCATCTGCAATCCAGGCAACCACTGTCCATGTATTATTCCCTTGTGACAGATGTGCAGGTTGAGTAATTGAGGGCCTTGTAGGATAGCCAGATATAAAAGTCCGTGAATCAGTGAATTCACTCTCACCAAATTCACTTTTCGCTTTCACCCTCCAGTAATATGTTCGGCCTCCCTCCAGGTTCGTTTCTGATATTACCATTTCATCCTGGCTTATCCAGCTTGTATTATACATAATGCTGGAGAAGTTAATATCTAAAGCTACTTCCATATAAAAAGTAATGGTTCCTGTTGTGGTGGTTGTTTCCCAGTCAAGTATATCAAAGGAAGCTACAGTTGTATTGTCTTCCGGCGATAATATTGAGACCTCAGGAATCTCACCGGCAGTTGTCTTGAAAACGTGTGACCCTGTAAACTTACCAGCTCCATAATCATTTTCACCTCTGATTTTCAGATAATACCAGGTGTCTTTATTTAATTCTGTGGAAAGGATACCCTCTCCTCCGCTTGCAATAAAAACTTCTTCCGCAACAAGAGGGATGAATGAATTCGATTCTGAAATTAACACCCTGATACTATCTGTATCCACTGTAGCATTCCATTTAATCTTTGGCTTTGTAGAAACATTTTGAGAAAGATTTGCCGGGGAAATTAATTCTGGAACTGCCGGATAACCAGTGTAAAATGACCTGGCTCCGGAATAAGGACCTTCAGCTCCATCTTTTGCACTTACACGCCAGAAATACCAGGTTTCACCATTCAGACTTGAGTTTTCAATACTAAATATTGTATCTGTCATCCAGCCAGAAGTGTAAACAATGGTACTAAATGTGCTGTTTGCCGCTATCTGTAACTGGTATAACGGATCGGTAAAGTCTGATTCCCAGAAAAGACTATCGCTAAATGCAATTGTATCTCCATTTTCAGGCAATACAAGGTCAACAAAGGGAATGCTGTTATCCAATACAAATCTTAAACTGGGTACACCTTCTTTACCTATGGCTGAAACTGTGGTGACAACAATGTATGAGTTTGCAGAAATCACTAGATCTGAAAGGAGCATAGAGGGCTCAAAACTTATAGCCTGCAGGTTCTTTGCATCTGAAATTATTTCCCCTGGACTAAGGTCATCTTCACTTGCATAAACAGCAAACCGGTCATTCAGGCTCATTGCAAAATCCCATACCAGGCAGTATTTATTATCAATGATTTCTGTTCTTAAATTTTGAGGTGCAACTGGTATCGCCCCTGTTTTCCAGGTCATTTCTGGAATAATTACAGGATGTGTGTACTTGTTTTGTGTAAGGTATTCAGCCAGTCCCCGTACCCGGGTGAAATCTTTTGCACTGAAATAAACACTCCCAAGGCCGTTTTTATCCTTGTTAGAACGAATAATATCTATCTGTACTCCTATCTGGCCAAGTGTCCATGGAGCAACCGGGTCTCCTGTTCCCTTAATCGCAGCTGCTTCAAGATTTGAGAGATTATCCAGCTCCTCAGGTTGTGAGGGAGGAAAATCAAAATAATATTTTGATTCATGCAACAGAGAGTCTGCCTGTATAGCCTTTTTCAAGCCGGGCACATCCGGCAGCTTGTAGGTTGCCTGGCCCGCGTAGAGATGCCTGTCATAATGATAACAGGAATCTGCCCACCAGTTTACCAGGGTCTCAAAATCCTGTGCTCCACCTGTAGGCCAGTAGATCTGAGGTGTAAGATAGTCTACGGTTCCTGCCTTTAGCCAGGCAAGTGGATCACAATATATTATGGTATAGGCATTAAAGCCAATAATTCCCTGGGGCACACCATTCTTATAAATCCCAAAAGGACTTACACCAAATCTTACATCCGGATTTATCTCCTGAATCACCGAGAACACAGTATCTATCATTCTGTTAACATTGTCCCTCCTCCAGTCTCCCAGGGTCATCCCTGATCCGTATGCCGCATATTCAACAGCATCAAGTGCCGTTGGTGTTCCTCCATAGGCATAAAAATAATCGTCAAAATGAACACCATCTATGCTATAATTCGAAACAATATCCCTTACAATACTTCCTATATATGACATAACCTCGGGTCGCCCAGGATTAAGTATTTTCTTTCCCGCATCATCTCCCGAAGTATATTCAATCGCCCACTCCGGGTGTTCTTTGTATATATGTGTAGAATGGTAATAACTACCTCCATCATTGGTAGATGCATTAATTCGATAGGGATTTAGCCAAACATGCAGTTCTATTCCTCTTTTATGAGTCTCTTCAATGGCAAATTGCAGGGGATCGTAACCAGGATCGGTTCCCTGCGCCCAGGTAAGATATCTCGACCATGGTTCATAAGCTGATTGGTATAGGGCATCGCACTCAGTTCTAACCTGGAGAAATACAGCATTCAGGTTACTTGCCTTATAAAGCTCCAGCATACTTATCAGGTCTGCTTGCTGTGCAGCAGCATTGTTCCTGTCTGTGTATTTTGGCCAGTCAATGTTTCCCACTGTGGCAATCCATGTGCTCCTAAGCTCACGTTTGGGTTCTTCCTGGGCTGTAGTTATGATAAAACTAAACAGGAAAAGTAATAATAGTAAGGGTAGTTTATAGCTCTGCTCAAATTTGTATATCATAATATCAGGCCAATTAATATTCTTTATCATAGTCAACTATACCAAATAACTTTGACCACCATAGTTGCTGCTTATAAAAGTCCCCTCCCTGGTTATCAACTGCATCCTGGTAATTAACTCCATTTAAATCCTCTTCATCATCAGGGTAAGGTAATCTTCCGGGAATATAATTCCTGGGAACATCCACTGTATC
>JAYEGO010000255.1:0-3412 GCA_034659155.1 Bacteroidota bacterium
CAGGATTTCACGGGGCAAGCATCGGAGTATTATACTCATTTATCCCGATACGCTACACTATCGGGATTCGTTCAACTTACAAATTTCAATGCACTATGTTTTTGAAAATTGAGTTTCACGAATAAAAATAAAACTTACTCATTTGAACATATAATTAAAAATCTTTTTATATTTGCAGTCCGAAATGAAACTAATTGTAATTAATTGATAACTAAAGAATTTAGAAAATGACTAAGGCAGACATTGTAAATGAGATTTCAAAAAACACAGGGATCGAAAAGGTAACAGTTCAGAAGACTGTCGAAGCTTTTATGGAAACTGTTAAAGACTCACTTGTTAAGGATAAGAACGTATATCTAAGGGGTTTTGGAAGTTTTATAATAAAGAAAAGAGCTAAGAAAACTGCAAGGAATATTTCAAAGAATACCACAATTATTATTCCTGAGCATTTTATTCCTTCTTTTAAGCCTGCTAAATCCTTTGTTGGTAAGGTAAAAAGTAATGTTAAAAGATAATTAGCAGCAAATTTTGAAAGGATATGCCAAGCGGGAAAAAAAGAAAAAGACATAAGATGTCTACTCACAAGCGCAAGAAACGCTTGAGAAAAAACAGACATAAGAAGAGGAAATAAACATTTATCAATTTTGTTTTGAAATTTTTGATAAACCTAAAGATCCGCCAGGGCCTTTAGGTTTATTGCATTTTTTCATGTTGCAATTGTTCTGTTTCGTTTCATTCAAATAAACTATATGGAATTGTGAACAATGAATTAATAATAGATGCAACTTCTGATGAAATTACAATTGCCCTTCTGGAAGAAAAAAGACTGATTGAGCTTAACAAAGAAAAAGCCAATATACAGTTTTCAGTCGGTGATGTATTTTTGGGAAGAGTACGAAAAATAATGCCGGGCTTAAATGCCGCATTTGTGGAAGTGGGTTATGAGAAAGATGCTTTTCTTCATTATCTTGATCTGGGAGCCCAGTTTCAGTCTTTAAACAAGTATTTGAATATGGCCCTTTCCCGGAAGGGAAAACCAATTCCTTTACCCAAGTTCAGGCCTGAGCCTGATATTCCCAAAGATGGGAAAATCTCAAATGTTCTCAAGTCAGGACAAACTATCCTTGTGCAAATTGCCAAGGAACCAATTTCTATGAAAGGGCCCCGGCTTGCCTCTGAGATCTCTCTGGCAGGAAGGAATATTGTTTTGATACCTTTTGCAGATAAGGTTTCTGTTTCGCAGAAAATAGAATCGCAGGATGAAAGAAACCGCTTAAAAAAGCTTCTCCAAAGTATTAAGCCAAAGAATTTCGGAATAATTGTACGTACTGCTGCAGAAGGGAAAAAAGTAGCCTTACTGGATTCTGAATTACGGGCTTTAGTTGAGAAATGGGAAGATTCTTTTCTTGAGATCAGAAATGCAGCGCCTCCAAAACTGGTAATCAGTGAACTAAACAGAACTGCTGCATTGCTGAGAGATATCCTGAATGTTTCTTTCAATAGTATTTATGTAAATGATAAAGCCCTGCACAGGGAAATTAAGGATTATATCAGCAGCATAGCTCCGGAAAAAACAAAAATTGTTAAGTTGTTTACAGGAAAGGCTCCAATATATGAGCACTTTGGGATAAACAAGCAAATTAAATCACAATTTGGAAAAACTGTTTCCTTCAAAAGTGGTTCTTACCTGATCATAGAGCACACTGAAGCCCTCCATGTGATTGATGTAAACAGCGGTAATCGTTCAAAATCAGGAGACAACCAGGAAACAAATGCCTTACAGGTAAACCTTGCTGCTGCAGATGAGATTTCCCGTCAACTGAGGCTGAGAGACATGGGAGGTATTATTGTTGTAGATTTTATTGATATGACCAACCAGGCCAACAGGCAACAACTCCTGGAGAGAATGAAGGAAGGTATGTCTGCCGATAGGGCCAAGCATAATATTTTACCCCTGAGCAAGTTTGGGCTTATGCAAATTACGCGGCAGAGAGTACGGCCCGAAATGCATGTTGAAACACAGGAAACATGTCCGGCGTGCAAAGGAACCGGCAAGGTCTCAGCCAGTATTTTGTTTACGGATGAGATTGAGAATTCAATACGGGAGATTGTTGAAAAACATAAATTCAATAAACTTAGTCTGAAAGTCCACCCATTTATTGGTGCTTATCTTAATCAGGGATTATTTTCTGTCCTTCGCAAGTGGAGAAAAAAACTCAATTGTAAGATCACTGTTGAAACCAATACTTCTTTTGGTTTTCTTGAATATCATATTCATGATAAATATGATGATGAGGTAATTATGAATGGAATATCAGATAAAAGACCTTAATAATAACAGTACTCTTTGATTTTTGCGAATCATAACCAATAAACAAAAAATGAAAAAGAGATTCTTAACACTCTCATTATTATCCATCCTTATTTCAGGAAGTATATTTTCTCAGGTACTGACACCTGTACAATGGACCTTTTATTTGGAAGAGTCAGAAACAAAAGAAATTGAGCTGGTATTTGAAGCAAGTATTGATGAAACCTGGCATTTGTACTCTCTGGATATTCCTGCAGGAGGCCCAATTCCTACAAGCTTTGTATTTGTTGAGTCTGATAATTATGAGAGAACAGGGGAAGTTATTGAAGTAACAGAAGCTCACAAAGTTTATGATTCCAGCTTTGATATGGAGGTGGGAATGTTCTCTGACAAAGCTGTATTTAAGCAAAAAATTACAGTTCTAAGTCAGGATAATTTTCGAATTGAGGGATATGTTGAGTTTATGTCTTGTGATGATGAACGATGCCTCCCTCCGGCTGAGGAAGAATTTTCATTTTCGATAAATGCAAATGAGAAGGCTGATACAGAGGAAGTAATAACAAAAGGAGCAGATACAGGGAGTAAATCTTTACAATCCGGACTGCTTGGTTTCTTTTTATTTGCTATGCTTATGGGCTTTGTAGGAATACTCACACCCTGTGTGTTCCCAATGATACCAATGACGGTTGCATTCTTCTCACAGGGCACTGAAAACAAAACAAAAGCCATTCTTAAAGCCTTTGTTTTTGGCTTTTCAATAATGTTTATTTATACCGCAATCGGACTCATAGTTTCTCTTACCAGCGCAGGAGCTGATTTTGCAAATAACCTGAGTACACATTGGATTCCCAATCTTATTTTCTTTACTCTTTTTATGGTATTTGCAGCCTCTTTCCTTGGCTTGTTTGAGATGGTTCTTCCTAGCAGTATTGTTAACAAAGCAGATCAGCAGGCTGATAAAGGAGGCTATCTTGCAGCTTTTTTTATGGGTCTTACCACTGTTCTGGTATCTTTTTCATGTACCGGTCCAATAGTTGGGGCATTGCTTGTTGAAGCAGCATCGGGAGATATTATCAGGCCTACTATTGGGATGTTTGGTTT
>JAYEGO010000256.1:0-3412 GCA_034659155.1 Bacteroidota bacterium
AAAGCGGGTTAAAATTAACCTTTAACACCAGGCTACCATGCCTGCCGGAAGGCGGGAAGTCCGGTGCTATTTTTTCATTTATTCTAAAGGGCTTTGATTTCGGTGACAAGCTTCTGGATTGAATCTTTGGCGTTACCAAAAAGCATGCGGGTTTTATCGTTGAAAAATAAGAAATTTTCAATACCGGCATAGCCTTTACCCATGCCCCTTTTCATGACAATAACATTTTTGGCTTCATGGGTCTTTATAATTGGCATGCCATAAATCGGACTGGATGGATCGTCCAGAGCCGCAGGATTGACAACATCATTTGCACCAATCACAATTACCACATCGGTATTTGGTAAACCCGGATTGATATCATCCATTTCAATAAGCTTTTCATAGGGAACATCAGCTTCGGCAAGAAGTACATTCATGTGTCCCGGCATTCTCCCTGCAACAGGATGAATTGCATATTTAATCTCAACACCTTTCTCCTCAAGCAATGTATCAAGTTCATGACAAACATGCTGGGCCTGTGCCACAGCCAGTCCATAACCAGGTACAATTACAACCTTCTGAGAATAACTTAAAAGTATACTTGCATCACTAACTGAAATTTCTTTGATTGCTCCCTGGTCCTGTCCCCCTGCAGCAGTAGCACCACCGCCGCCAAATGCTCCAACAATAACATTAAAGAGGGATCGGTTCATAGCCTTGCACATTAGCAGGGTTAGTATAGTACCTGCTGCACCTACCAGGATACCTCCAAGGATCATGGCCATATTATTATAAATAAATCCTCCCATAGCAGCGGCAATACCGGTTAGTGAATTTAACAGGGAAATGACTACCGGCATATCTGCTCCACCAATCGGCATGACAAACATAACTCCATAAACCAGTGCAATTGCCAAAAGGACATACACCAGAACTTTTTGATTTTCAAAACTGGCATCACCAAATATGATATATAGAATAAACCCAACAACTACCGCAAGAAGAAATAGGTTCATGTAGGTTGTCCATTTTGCAAATATATCTCCCACTTTGCCGTCAAGCTTTCCATAAGCTATCAAGCTGCCACTAAAGGCAATACTACCAATAACAAGACCTAATAAGGTAACAAGGGTTGAGCTATTATGTGGGTTTGAGAATTCTATTAAGGCAACCAATGCTGATGCACCACCGCCGGTTGCATTAAAAAATGAAACCAATTCAGGCATGGCAGTCATTTTCACTCTCCTTGCAATAATTGATCCTAAAGCTCCTGCTAATGCAACAGCAATTACAATGATAAGGGCATTTGCCAGCGCAATTTTGTTATTATCCGCATCTTTGTGCAGCAATAAGGTAGTAAGCATTGCCAGCAACATACCCGAGGCGGCCCATAAATTTCCCTTACGTGCACTTTCAGGATGACTCTGAAATTTTAATCCTACTACAAAAAATACTGCAGCAAGAAGATAACTTAACTCCAAAAGAATATCACTGTAAGACACTCCTAAACTTGTAATTATATTGTCCATATCTAATTTATTAACAAAGCTTTATAATTATTTTTTCTTCTTCTTAAACATCTCCAGCATCCTGTCTGTAACAACAAAGCCTCCGGCTACATTCATGGTGCCAAACATAACTGCCAGAACACCAAGAATGAGGTTCAATGATATTGTTGAGAGGTCTGCATGGCCCACCAGGATGATCCCGCCAATAATGATCACCCCGCTTATTGCATTTGCACCTGACATCAATGGTGTATGCAACACAGATGGAACATTTGAGATGACTTCAATCCCAAGGAAAATTGAAAGGACTACGATGAAAATAAAGTCCCTGTTTTCGTAAAAAAAAGTAAATGTGCTTTCCATTATTATTAATATTTAAAATTAATATCTTCCACTGGTATTAGTAGAAAAATTGTTTATCCGCTACGCGGAATCCATAAGCCTTAATAACTATCTTTTCTACAATACTTCATCCGCTACGCGGAAATTCTCATTAGGCTGTGCTCACCGACAGGCAGAAGTTCGTCTTATTGATTTATAATATCTTTAATTCTTTCGTTCACAATTTCATTGTTATGGGTAAGGCAGGTTCCATGAACAAGATCATCCTCAAAATTCAGATTCAGTTTTCCTTCCTCAGTAATAATAAGTTTCAGGAAATTTATGATATTCTTACCAAACATCCTGCTGGCATCAGTTGGCATTTCTGAAGGATAATTTGAATTTCCCACAATTGTCACCTGCTTATAACTAATAGTTTCTCCATCTTTAGTTACTTCACAATTCCCACCTGTAGAGGCTGCCAGATCAATAATCAGAGAACCGGGCTTCATCTGTTCCACCGTCTCTTTGTTGATCAGTAGTGGGGCCTTTCTCCCGGGGATTTGTGCAGTGCAAATAACTACGTTCGCAGCTATGGCATGATCATGAATTGCCTGAGCCTGCTTTTTCTTAAACTCTTCTGTTTGCTCCACAGCATAACCTCCGGCCGAAGCTTCATCTTTTGATCCCTCAACCTCGATGAATTTTCCTCCAAGGCTCATCACTTCCTCTTTCACTGCAGCACGCACATCAAAAACTTCAACTACTGCTCCCAGTTTTTTTGCGGTAGCTATGGCCTGTAAACCAGCCACTCCAGCCCCAAGGATCAACACTTTGGATGGTCTGATAGTCCCGGCTGCTGACATGAACATGGGGAAAAAGTTTGGCAGCCTTCCGGCGGCATTCAACACAGCTTTATATCCTGATACAGTTGCCATGGAAGATAAGACATCCATCGCTTGTGCCCGTGTGGTCCTGGGGACAATATCCATCCCAAAAGTGGTGATGCCATTACTCTTCAGAGTCTTCAGCAAATCAATATTAAAAAAAGGATTCATTACGGATAAAAGTACCTGGCCGTTCTTCAATTTGCCTGCTTCTTCCTTCTCAATAGGATTAACTTTTATGAGAACTTCAGAACCTGCAATTACATTAGCCCTGGTATCAATTTTTGCCCCCGCTTCCTCATATTCCTTATCAGAAGCAAAAGCATTAATTCCAGCATCCTTCTGAACAAGAACATTTACCTTCATATCGGACAAAATAGCTACGCCTTCAGGTAAAAGGGCAACCCGGTTTTCTTTACCACCTTCTTTTAAGATTCCTAAATTCATGTGCTTTATTTTTTTGCAAAGAAAATGCTTTTTATTGCAAATGCCTAATTTATATTCATTTTAAATTACCTTATTGCTGACCGTGAAATGATATGCAGGATCAAAAGTATCATGTTTAGAAAACTATTTGTGGGCTAAAGCCCTAAATCTTTCGCATCATTAACCACGGCATGAATGCCGTGGTTAGTTAAGTACCTACATCTATCCATGCCTAACTCCATTCTTTAGGGCGGAGAGAAAATATAAAAATAATTATCCGACTTTAGC
>JAYEGO010000257.1:0-3407 GCA_034659155.1 Bacteroidota bacterium
ACTGAAATGAATGGCCTGTCTGAAATAGCACTGAATAATGCCGATGAATACCTTTTTATACCCATGTATGGATTTACAGAGAGTCTTAATATTTCAGTCTCTGCTGCAATAGTACTCCACCATCTTAGCTCAAAATTAAAAGAGATGGATATTGACTGGGAACTTACAGATCAGGAGAAAATGGAATTAAAATTAAATTGGCTCAGGCAAAGTATAAAACGGGCAGATCTGCATGAAAAAGAATTTTTAAGAAAAAGACCTAAATAGTTTGGTAGCAAATACCATTAAGTACTTTTATTCAATAATATTTTAATATCTAAGCAATTTTTGTAATTTTGACGAATGAGTAGTAACTATTGACGAAGGTGTCATATGTGTGTATAAAGTGTTAATTTTCAGCAAGAATGAATTGTATTATTGTAGATGATGATAAGCTTTCCAGGGTGGTTCTGGAAGAGTTTATTTCAAAAACAGAAGATTTAAGACTGATAGCTTCTTTCCAGGATGCAATTAGTGCAGCAAATTCAATAAACAGGGTTAATTCTCGAATTGACTTGATTTTTCTGGATATTGAGATGCCTGAAATGAATGGAATTGATTTCATGAATAGCATGAATAATCTTCCCCAGGTAATCATTAGCTCATCAAAAGACAAATATGCAATTGAAGCATTTGATTTTGATGTTACCGATTATTTATTAAAACCTATCTCATTCCCACGTTTTTTGAAGGCTGTGAACAGGGCAATAAAAAACCATTCTATTGACAGGATAGAACTAAAAAATAAAGATGAGATCTTCATTAAAAAAGGATCGAGTCTTATAAAAATGAAATTCAGTGAGATTCTTTGGGTTGAAGCACTTGAAAATTACGTAATTCTGAATACGGCAACTGATAAGTTTACCATCCATTTTACGATGAAGGCAATAGAAAAGAAGCTTCCCCATCCTAATTTTGTCAGGGTTCACAGATCTTTTATTGTAAATACCCAAAGTATTTCTGTCATAAAGGATAATACGATTGATATTTCTTTTGACGATGAGATTCAGAGTATTCCTATAGGTAAATCTTACAAGGAAAAACTCCTGGATGATATTAACCTGATGACTAAATAGTATCTTTATCAACTTATTAACAGAATACCTAAATGATAAATGAACGCAGGCTTTTTCTTGATTATCTTGCGCAAATTTCAGATTCTCCTTTGATGCTTGAAATAGAAAAAGCCGAGGGGGTTTTTCTTTTTGATGTATATGGTAAAAGGTATTTTGACTTGATTTCCGGGATTTCAGTAAGCAATATGGGACACCGGCATCCGAAAGTGATCAAGGCAATTTCCGATCAGCTGGAAAAATATCTGTATATAATGGTATACGGAGAATATGTTCAGTCTCCTCAAGTGAGGTTTGCAAATCTACTGGCAGAACAATTACCTCCGACCTTAAACAACACTTATCTTGTAAATTCCGGGAGCGAAGCAGTAGAAGGTGCCTTGAAGCTGGCGAAGAGATATACAGGTAGGAGTGAAGTTGTAGCTTTTAATAATGCCTATCATGGTAGTAGTCATGGTGCATTGAGTGTGATGGGTAATGAAGAGTTTAAAAATTCATTTCGTCCATTGGTTCCGGGAACCAGATTCCTGGAATTTGGCAATTTTGATGATTTAGATCAAATTAGTAAGCACACGGCCTGTGTTATTATTGAACCTATTCAGGGAGAAGCCGGGATTGTGTTACCGGGAAAGAATTATCTGAAGGCCATTCGGGACAAATGTACAGAAACTGAAACCTTACTTATTCTGGATGAGATTCAGACAGGATTTGGTCGTACAGGAAGCCTATTCGCATTTGAGCAATTTGACATAGTTCCTGACATTATATGCTTTGCAAAAGGAATAGGAGGGGGAATGCCCATAGGTGCATTTGTTTCATCGAGAGAAATTATGTCTGTATTTAAAACAAATCCGGTGCTTGGTCATCTTACAACCTTTGGCGGTCATCCGGTTTCCTGTGCAGCTGCCTTTGCAAGCCTTCATGCCCTACTTGAGGAAGGATGGGTAGATCAGGTCCCTGAGAAGGAAGATTTGTTTAGAAAACTCCTGGTGCATAAGAAAATTAAAAATCTTCGTGGTAAAGGCCTTTTTTTCGCTATGGATATGAATGATAGTGAGCAGGTTCAGGATTTGATAAAAAAGCTTCTTGAGAAAGGAATTATCGTAGATTGGTTTTTGTTCAAGGATGATTCAATTAGAATTGCTCCACCACTGATCATTACTATGAAAGAAATTGAGGAAGCCTGCCAGATTATCCTCGAAGCCCTTGATCAAATATAATTACTAATATCCCCTTTTATGGGCCGTAATAGACTACCATTAGTGTCCGACTAATATATAAAAAGACTGCACAATTCTCATATTGTCAAACCTCTACGAGGTATTTGTTCAGAAGGGAGTTTTTTTTCTACAATAATAAATCTCCTGCCTGCAAGAAGGGCAGGTAAGGCCTGCGGAAAATTTCCGCGTAGCGGATTAAGTATTGTAGAAAAGCTAGTATAAAAGGACATGAATTCCGCGTAGCGGATAAACAAATTTTCTCCGGGAACTAGTAATAAACTATATTTGCTCCTTCTTGCGTTATTGAGAAAGATATTTGTATTATGAAATTTCACAATTTTCCTATACTTTTTATTCTGACGATATTCTTTTTCCTCTTGATTCCAGATCTATGCGAGGCACAGGAAGTTACTTTGACCAATAAAGAGAAAAAAACAGAAGCCCTCTGGTCAGAAATAAAAGTATCTGTGGATGACCAGAATAAGCTGAGAATCGGATCAAGGATAGACTCCCTTATTGTAGAAATGCTTTCTTGCAGAGAGAGTTTTTCCTATTCCTTTACCTCTTTAAAGTACCTGGGGAAAATTTATTCAACTGATAGTCTGTTAAGGATATATAGTTGGAATATTCCATTCCTTGATGGAACAAACAGGTATTTTGGTTATGTTCAGAAAATTGAGAGCCCTGATTCAGAAAATATCCAATTGATTCGTCTTGAAGATAAGGAGGATTTATATTTGAATCAGGACAGTATTTATACCCCCACCGCCTGGTATGGAGCATTATATTACTCAGTTATTGCGAAAAAATGCAAAAACCTCACCTATTATACGGTTCTGGGATTTGATTTAAATAATTTCTTTACAAGTAAGAAGTTGATTGATATTTTAACTTTTACTGAAGAAGGTTTAAAATTTGGCGCCCCAATATTCCTGGATGATGAGAAAAGTACTAGCAGAAGGATATATGAATTTTCTTCCCAGGTGTCTATGAGGCTTCGTTATGATCAAAAATATGAAAGGATTGTACTTGATCATTTATCTCCATCAAAGCCTGAGTATGAAGGTCAGTTCCA
>JAYEGO010000258.1:0-3407 GCA_034659155.1 Bacteroidota bacterium
CAAAATATATATCGGAGTCTTCACCAAAAACATCCTTCATCCTGGCTATGGCTGAATTTGTATAAATATCGTCACCATAACCAATGGTATGACCAATATTCACCTTATTCATTGCTTCAAGAATATCAGGATGAACTCCTGAATTATTGTCACTTGCAAAACCCCTTTTGTTTAGCATATATTAATTTATATTACATAAGACATAGTTGTGAAAGTTTTGGGCTAAAGCCCGGCCATCTATTATAATCTTACCCCCGGCATAAATGCCGGGGTTAGTAAAAGACTACTAACTCCGCCCTTCACTTTCTTAAGCACCCATCCTTCCAGGTTGCACTGCCCCCAACCTGATTGACCGGGTTTTGAGGATTAAAATTTCTCATCATATTTAGTCCAGAGAAAATCCCCGAGTTCCCATGCTTTGCTTACAACTTTTTCACCCCAGCTCATTGTATAATTCGTAAGAAGACTAATAGCTTTTTCAGGCTTTTTGGGATTGTATACCTCCATGGCAGCTTTTTCAATCTTCTCCTGATTGTCAAAAAGCTCCTGTTGCCAGTCTGACCATAGCCCTGTTACATCATATCTCATTTCACCCCAACGCTGTGCAGTTAATGTTCCCAGGCGATTGAATGCCCACCATGCCGACTGGTTTGTATAGCCCTTCACTCTTCCAGGTGTCTTATAAGATTCTGGTAAATCTACCACACTGCAATAAACAGGGATATAAATTGAGGTAGCCACATTATCCTGGGCAAGCCATACTACACCACCAACTTCATCCGGCAACCAGTCCCTGCATTGAATTATTGTGGCGTACATTGTATACCACCTGGCAATAGTTCTCTCTCCTCTCCAGCCCCAGCCCCCATTTATCCTGAAAAGTTTATTCTCATCGTAGGGCATGTGTGGGTTAGCTAATGGAGAAATTATAGTTTTTCCTTCTTCATCGCTTACGGTTAAATCCTTGATCATATTAAAATCAGTACCTTCATAATAATCCTGAAAAACAGATACAAGTTTAGCTTTGGTGACCGGTTCATCAGGTTTTACAGAAAAGGGATAATTCTCTGACCAGGGGTCGAGCTTTAGGGAAGGAGCCAAAAGATCAAAAACCCGCCACTCCCTTCTTCTGCCAGCTAATGAATTTCTACTATCAGGTGCATAGGCATAACAAAAGCGGAATGGTCCATCTTCCTTATTCCACCATCCATTCTCTTCAGCTACAGAATAAATGTTTTCTGAAGCCATGAAATAATCCTCCTGACTAAGATCAATTTCCTTTATTGTACTGGCATTTCCATTCACAGCTACATGATCGTCGGGCACACGTTGGGCGACCCATATAGAACCAGTTTTACCTTTACCAGGACCAACTATTTCAAAATGCCAGACCTCATTCTTATCTGCTATTGTCAGAACCTCCCCGGAATCATTCCAGCCATATTTCCCGGTAAGTTCACCCGCCATTTTTATTGCTTCACGGGCAGTAGTACACCTTTCCACCATAAGCTGACAAAGTCTCTGACAATCTATCAAACCTTCGTCAGACTGAAGCTCGGCTCTTCCTCCAAAGGTAGATTCACCAACTCCTAATTGATGTTCATTCATACAAGGATATGCAGTATTTACAAAGGCATAGGTATGATCAACCTGGGGAATCTCTCCAATTGAATCATGTTTATATGCGGGCATTGCTTTTGTATCATCCGTCCTCCGTTTATACATAGTAACCATACTCCCGGCTTTGTGGTCTTTGGCAGGAACTATATCCATCCATGAACGTGTCCGGTGAGAATCATCTGTATGTGAAGTAAAAACAGAACCATCAGCAGAAGCATTCTTCCCTACAGTAATACTTGTACATCCATCAGGGAATCCTCCTTCCCAGTCAGGAAGGTTTTGAGCCTGAAGGTTTGAGAAAAGTAAAAAAGCAGAAAGTAGCAGTACTGATTGATACATCTTTGTTTTCATAGGTTTAAAATTTTCAACTAATGTAGAAGAAACAAATTTAGCAGATTATCCAATTCCTCCTATCAAATTGAATAGTTTTATTTTATCTGATTATAAGGTAAAACCATGCATCAATTTTCATAAAGATGCCACTAATTCACTAATGTATGACTAATGCACAAATATTGTAAAACTTCAACTTTTCAACTTTTCAACTTTTCAACATATCTATGTTCTATGATAAATCATTAAGTGTCTTTATCATTGTGGATTCCAGAAATGAAATATCTTCAATCCCCACCGAAAGACGTATCATTCCATGCAATGGGTATTTATTGCCCCAAACCGGTTCTACCGGTAAGAGAGTAGTATGTACATCTCCCAAAGAGGGAATCAAAGGAATTGTATTCTTTAGAGAAGAAATAAAACTATCCCGAAATTTAGCCTTCTCCTCTATGTTTTTTCCTTTCAGATCAAAAGTGATCATTGCTCCAAAACCCTTTAGACCAAATAGTTTCTTCGCATTAGCATGACTTAAATGTGATTTCAAACCAGGATACAAAACCTCTTCTATCATCTCATGTTTTTCAAGAATTATGGCCAGGGCAAAAGCATTGGCACATTGCTTTTCAAACCTTAAATGAAAAGTTTTCATTTGGCTTTCCAGCCTGTTCGCATCATCAGGTGATAACATATGGCCAACCAGCTTCCTGTATTCCAGTGCATTCGCAAGCAATTGAGGGTCATTTCCACATACTGCCCCTGCAGTCAGGTCTCCATGGCCTGATAAGTATTTTGTGGCACTGTAAATAACCAGGTCAGCTCCAAAATCCAGAGGTTTCCATAAATAAGAACTTGAAAATGTATTATCAATAATTATCATGGCTCCATACTTTTTTGCAATATAAATTATTGCCAGTGCATCTGAAACCATAAGCATAGGATTGGAAATGATTTCAAAGTAAATTAATTCAGGTTTCACTTCCTTAATAGTTTTCTCTAGTTCTTTCAAATCATAAGCTCCCTGTTCAGGAACGAAGCTTTGAACATTTATGCCTCTTCTTTCAACTAACACCTTATCAATAAAAGAATTTGTTCCCCCATATATCTCACTGAACATCAACCATGTCTGATTTTTATCAGCCCTCTGAAATATTGATAATGCAATATCAACAGATGACATACCAGATTGTGTCAGGAGTGCCCAGCCAGATTCCTCAATCTTTGCCAATTCCTTCTCTGCAGAAACCACACTTGGGTTTCGATATCTTGAATAAATATATTCTGTTGGTTCCCAGGGATGATCCTTTTCATTGTCAAAAGCCTTTTGGGTTGTACCGGCATCCTGAAGGTAGAAGCCAGCATCCCGATAAATGGGTGTTCTTTCTGTATTGATTTTCTTTTTCATTTTGAAAGACATTAATTTTGCAATAAATTTAATGAAACTTATTTAGTCT
>JAYEGO010000259.1:0-3405 GCA_034659155.1 Bacteroidota bacterium
GTTTAGGTTAAAAAGAATCGTTTCGATTTCTGAAACCTATTTATAGTGATGTTTCACTAAAGCCAAATCTTCCAAACTTTCTCAACTATCTAAACCTCCTCAACTACTTCAGTCACATCAACTTTTTATAGTAAAGCAATAATCAATTTATAGAAAAGGTAATTTCAATCAATCGAATCAAATCTTCCTGATAAGAGATAATCCATCTCTTACAGGTAGAATAACCAATTCCACCCGCTTATCATTAGAAAGCCTTTTATTAAATGCCAGTATCCCTGCTGTCGCAGGATCATTCTTTTCATTTTCATCCACCACCTTTCCACCCCAGAGCACATTATCAGCCAGGATAATCCCGCCCTTCCTCAAGAGTTCAATTGCTAGTTCGTAATAGGCCATATATTCCCGCTTTTCTCCATCAATAAATATCAGATCATATTGTTTATCCAGGCGTTTCATGATTTCCAGAGCATCTCCCTTTATTTGATGTATTCTGCTTTCCATTCCTGCCCTCATAAAATACTCTGCAGCCATTTCATAAGTCTCATCATTGGAGTCAATGGTATCTAAACGCCCCCCTTCTGCCAAACCTGAAGCAAGGCAAATTGCAGAATATCCTGTAAATGTGCCTATTTCGAGAATACGGTCAGGTTTGAGCATTTTGCTAATCAGTTCCAGGAACTTCCCCTGCAAAGGTCCCGAAATCATATTCGGATAAGGTGTTTTCAGGTATGTTTTCCTCCGAAGATCTTCAAGAATATCTCCTTCGGGACTCATATGGTCAGAAATGTACTGCTCAAGTTCCTGGCTAATATTCATCTTTATAGAACTAATAATGTATTAATATCTGATATCATAAAACTCTCCCTCAATGATTTTTTTATACTTCAAATTTACGAATTACCTGAAAACAAAGAATGAATTAGAAATAAAGAACAATACATTTTCAACCACCCCGGCCTTCGAGTACTCGGGGCACCCCTCCTTGAAGAAAAAGCCTGCCGGACAGGCAGGAAGGGAGATTTTGCGTTATATTAAGGTTTAATAGAATCTTAAATTGAGGTGGTTCTTTTTGGCTTAGCTCATATGCCTGAAAGGGCTCCCACAAAAAAATCGTAATACTTAAATTGATCATATATATATAAGAGTAGACAAACGTTCAGGAGCAAGTATTTCATTAGCAATTCCCATAATCTCCTCCCCACTAACTGCTTCAATTTTACCTGCCAATTCCTTTACTCCATCAAATTTATTAAAAAGAAGGTGGCTTTTCCCAAGGCTAAATAAAAGACTTTCATGATTTTCTCTGGACCGGGCAAGCTGTCCAATCATTTGTCTTTGCGCTTTTATCAGCTGAAGCGTACCCAGTTTATGCTCTCTCAATTTTTTAATTTCCAGTTTTGCCAGCTTAATGCTTTTCTTCAGGTTCTCCGGGTCAGTGCCAAAATAAATACTCAACACACCGGTATCGCAATATGGACTATAAGAGGATTCTATATTATAGGCATAGCCTTTCTTTTCCCGCAAAGACATATTCAAACGTGAACTAAGGCCCTGACCACCAAGAATATTATTCAATAAATAGAGGCCAATTCTCTTATCGCTTCTAATATCATAGGCTGTTGTACCCAATATGCAATGACTTTGCCAGGTATCTTTTTTCTCAACTTTTTCAGTGGATTTATAAGCCTCTGCAAATGTTCTTGTTCCTGACCGCAAATTCTCAGGAATTTCTGAAAAGTACCTGGTAAAATATTTCGTAATTATTTTTTCAGAAATATTGCCTACTGAGCAAAATACCATCTGATCGGTATTGTAGTTCCTGGCTATAAAGTCAAAAATATCTTTCTGCTTAAAACTTCTTACAGATTCAGGTGTGCCAAGTATATTTTTTCCAATAGAATGCATGGGAAAGATCTGCTCCTCAAAATCATCGAAGATAAGTTCTCCGGGAGAATCCTTATAGGAATTTATTTCATCTATAATTACTTCCTTTTCACGTATCATCTCCTTTGTGGGAAATGTTGAATGGATAAATATATCGCTTAGCAGCTCCATGGCCCGTGAATAGTCATTCTTCAGGAAAGATGTATAAACACAGGTTTCTTCTTTGGTGGTATAGGCATTTATTTCGCCACCTACGTCTTCCATACGACTTAAAATATGGAATGGTTTACGCTTTTGTGTGCCTTTAAAAAGCATATGTTCGATAAAGTGGGCCATACCATGTTCCTGATCTTCCTCATCCCGGGAACCGGTATTTATAAGTATGCCACAATAGGCAATTTCAGACCGTACCGGGTAATGTACCAGGCGGATACCATTTTTCAATTCATAGCTAAAATATTCCATACGAAGAAATCTTGCCGCAAAAGTACGAAAACAATTAAATTATTTTTTGTAAAAATATATTTTGGATTATCTTTGTGCCCGCCCGGATAATTTGGACGGGCAGGTCTGAGATAAATCAGGCAAAGGATAGGAGTTTTTATTTAGATTGGTGCCATACCTGCCTGCCGGCAGGCAGGGCTCAGTCCCGAATTTGTCCGAAGCTTTGCTTCGGGAACAAATACGAGGATCCTCGAAAAACTAAACAAATTGAAAATTTGCAGTTTTTCGGGATTGGTAGAGCACAGGATCAGAATATTTTGAGGATAGGAGTTTTTATTTAGATTGGTGCCATAGCTCAGTTGGTAGAGCACAGGACTGAAAATCCTGGTGTCCCTGGTTCAACTCCAGGTGGCACCACCACTCCAAAATGTAAATCCCGCTAGATCAACGATCTGCGGGATTTTTTGTTATTAGGGGTGACGGATTCGTTGACGTTTTTTAAGAATTGGACTATAATTAGCTCATTGTCTGCCACTTTCAGGGGTCTAACTTGAAATAATTCCCAAACTAGCAAGCAAGCCCAGGAAGCTCATTAGAATTATCAATATAACAAACGCAACAGAAATGATATTCCATACTTTGCCCGGCATCTTATACCAAACATATATTATGAATGCAAAGAGAAAAGTATAAATCAGTGTTTCCGGTAATCCAAGAAGGTGATACTGTAAAGGTATTTTTGTGTACAAATAACCATCAAAAGATCCGAAAACAGGTCCGAGTGTTGCAAAATATGACAATCCTAAGATCAATGCTGCCAGTTTTAACCAGCCATATCTATTTATAAAAATATCTTTGAATGGCAGCAATACCAGTGCGACTATTACACCTCTAATGACCTGCAGGCCTGGTCCAACAGCAACCCAGGGTGATTCAATCGGACGCATTAATACTGACATGAAGTCACTTCCAAATTGCTCTTTGTAATCCATAAATACTAATGCAAATATGCCTGCAATAAAATATGCTATAGTATGAGAAGCTGCAATTCTCCAGATAAATTTTCCTTTATCTTCT
>JAYEGO010000260.1:0-3405 GCA_034659155.1 Bacteroidota bacterium
TGGGGGATCAAAGCTTGCACCCGAACAGGCATTATAATATACTTCTCTGATTCGTTTACCATCTTTTTCAATATGTTCATAATCTATTCCAAGGTATATGAAATTATTTTCAGAAGCTTTTATTCCCAGTTCAGTTCTCCCTCCGTAAACCATTGCATTTACAGGGGTAACTGCATGTACGGCTGCATAATTAGGTCTATTATTATTAGACATCTCATGGTCCACAAAAGAGCCATAAACCTTGGCTTTAAGGGAGAATAATTTATCGGTCAGGTACAAGTTCTGATAATCTACAGAAAGTATGCTTGCATCGTCCCTGTCTGCATCCATGGGAAGTCCTGCATGCATAATATCTCTTGCAAAGCCCTGCTGCCAGTTTATTTGAATTCGCTGATGATGGCCAGGGTTTAAACCAAGTTTTACAGAATAGGCAGTCCTTGTAAATGAAGAGGCTATTTCATCTCCATCACCACTTATATAATTTCCATAGTCTTTGTATCCGCCTCCGATTAGCAGGTCATATGATTTGTTTACCATGGCAATGTTTACATTGCCAAAGTAATTTGAACCGTTTGATTCAAATCCTCCATCTACTGATCCTGAAATTTTAAATACATCTGATTTTTCTGGCCGTTTGGTAATGATATTTAAAATACCACCAAAAGATGGTCCGAATCGAACACTGTAAGGGCCTTTAATGATTTCTAGTTTTTCGATATCTTCAGGGCTTATTTGAGAAATTGCCGGATCCATTCGATTGGGGCATGCATTTGAACTGCGAATTCCTCCATTGATCTGAACATTCAATTGTTCATATTTATAACCTCTTAATACCGGCTCCATAGCATAGTTCCCTCTTTTTATTACACCAAAACCACTTTGATTCAGGAAAATCTCCCCTACATCATGAACTCCGCCAAGTTCAATAGATTCTCCTGAAATGTTTGACTGAATGATGTCTTTGGATGCCCTGGCTGTAACGAGTATCTCTTCCAGATGGATGGTGTCCATTTGGGCATAAATATTACTGAAGGCCAGGAGTAATAATAAAATTGAAATATATTTATTTTTTATTGACATATTTTTAATCATTTAGTAAGATGATATTACATAAATTCTAATGCAGTCGAACTCCATGTGCCTGAAGCAGGTACATTATTGAAGATTCCTTAAATTTTTTTTCAGGCAACTATCATTACCAAAATTCAAAAAGAATTCAGGATATGCTAACTGATATTAGTGTTCCGGAGCAAAAGGAACTCTATCAGACGATATATTTAGGTGGGGGAGATGGGATTTCCCGAATGGCTTCCTTAATAGAGAAGCTGTATTGCAAATACTGAAAACCGGCGTGCGTATCAATATATTGGTAGGAGAAAACATCACCGGTTAGAAATATAAGGTTATTAACTTCAGGGCCAGGATTAACTGGAGTTGGTGCTTTACTGGTTTTTGAATCTTCGGATGCCCTGTCCAGAATAGCTTTCAGGTAACATTCATCGCCAATCATAGAGTCAGAGAAATTTAAATCTGAATGGGATATACTGTTATAATTATTCAAATGCTGGTAGGCAAGTGAATAGAAATAAGGAAAGCTGGGTACCAGTAACAGAACCAGATAAGCGAATAATAAGAGTATAGATACAAATTTTCTCATCCTTTTATGTAAAGGTAGTAAAATTTGGGCTTCTAATATTCAGTAATAATATTTTTATCTTCCCATATATATACAGGATAATTATCCCTTAGAACAAACTTAGGCTTAGAGAATGGAGCCAGTCGTTCCAGGAAATCAAGGACTACCAACAGGGGAGAGCCAAAAAAGAATTTAACATCTTCATTATAATTCCATATATGCTCTACATAATTATAAAGTCTGTAAGGGGAATCGCCCACATTGTCTCCATCCTTATCAAAGCCCTGGTAATCATCCCAGTAATTATTTGACCAACGGTTGCCATTGGCTGTTTTTCCTTGAATTGTTACCTGTGATAAATTGTTATGAATATAATTTTCCTTAATTAGATTTCCTTCCTGGTTAGTATGAAAAAAGAAAGCACTTCCACAAAATGCTATTTCGTTATGAGCAATTGTATTAATTTCTTCAAAAACATAGGGAGATCTATCTACATGTATCCCTTCTGCAGAATAGATAAATCGATTGTGCAGGATTTGGTTTGAGGATGTTTCCTTTAAGCCCAGGCACATACCACTAATTCCCAGAGAGCCAACTATCAGGTTATAAGTCATAATGGTACGTTCACTGTACATAAGAAATACACCCACAGAATTATTATAAAACTCATTTGCCCTGATGCGGTTGTTATGGGCATACATGAAATGAATACTGTAACGATTTCCAACACCTTTATTTTCCTCAATAAGATTTTCTTCGGAATACCAAATCACCATATCCCGCACATCATGCCAGTAATTTCCATGTAAGGTATTTCTTTTAGCCCACCAAAGGCGAATGGCATCCCCTTTTAATGCTTTTGACCTTCGTGCCAAAGAGGATATTTCATTATGACTGATGTAGTTACCGTCTGATTTGAAAATATCAATCCCAAAGAGGCATTCTTTAATCCGGCAGTTCTCAACAATATTATAACTACCGGTAATTTTCACCCCACAGTCTATTCTATCATGAGATCCACCGGAATTAGTGATGACCAGATTTTTTATGTAGATACTATCTCCTTCAAGATATAATACGCTTTCAAAGTCCATTCCGGAAATAATAGCATTTCCCTGTCCGTCAAGAATAATACTATTCTGTTTAATGAATGCAGGACCGGCATAATAGCCAGGATCAAGAAGAATGGTGTCTCCGTCCGAAGCCAGGTCAATAATATCCTGGAGTGGAATAGGGGTAGAATCCTGCAGGGTGAAATCCATAGGCTGGAAGGTACCAAATGTTCTTTCCTGACTTTGAACAATGAAAGGGCTTATCAGGAATAGGGCGATAATAATTTTATCTTTCATCACTGCGTTATTAAAATATATAAATTTAATATTAAGTCCCTATGAATCCATGAGACAGACAATAACAATCAAATAAAAAGTATAAAACCTCAAGGTAGAACCCTGAACCCCTCATTTCGGAGTAGAACTCCGAGGAATTAAACCATTCTTTTCGTCCGCCGACCGCGTGCCGCCTAAAGCATTAGCGGTGGTGCAAGCGGAACGCGAAGGAGGATTAAATAGGTCTTAGCTGGCAGAGGCTTTCAATTCCTTACGCTTAATAAGAATGGCCAATATGAATAATACAAATACTGCCAGGGCAACAAAGAAACCCGGGTAAGGATAAGACTTGGTTACAAATTGAGCAACCTTTCCTTCTCCAAACACAGTGGGCATGAATTCTTTTATTCCTTCAAATGCTCCACCTCCATGCAATCCAAG
>JAYEGO010000261.1:0-3398 GCA_034659155.1 Bacteroidota bacterium
GTTGTTTTTCAACAATTATTTCAAGCCCTATAACTGTTTTTCCGGAACCAGGAGGAGATACTATCACTCCGAAATCTTTTTCACGTGTTCTGTTAAGGGCTGATTCCTGATGATCCAGTAATTCAATTTTAGAGCTTAACATAATTGCATTCTTCTTCTGTCTTTCATCTACAATCTTGAATGATAAGTTCTCAGTTTTACAGAATTGGACTAAGGTTGAAGTAAAGCCCCTTGGAATTATTATTTCGTTGTCGGTTTCATCTATTAGATTGAAATATTTTTCTGTTTTAAAAGTACTTTTCCCAAGATTCTTTTTTGCCAGGTAGTCTGAATTATAAAAGTTAAGCTGCTCCCGCAGGAAAACAATTAGTTTCCGACTTAAATGAACTCTTTTCAGATATATCTGGTTGCTGATTCGTATTTCTAATTCAACTTTACTAGTGGGGCTAAAATTAGAAATAAGCACTTCCTGTGGATTTTCACTAAAAAGATTGTTGTACAATTGTTTTAATGATTGTTCTGTTGTTTTTTGTATTTCACTAAGAAATTTCCATTGATCCTCGTAAGGAATAAGTGTTTCCGTATTTAGGAAACATGAATTACCATTCTGCAATGATTTACCCTGTAATGGCAGTGCGATTAGATTTCCCATTCCTTTTCCAGAATGGAAATCCTGATTTGGAAATATCCTGTCGAAACTGGGTTCTTTTTCAAAATGGGAAATAATATTTGCCTGACGAAGTAATTCAAACATAATTTTCCTACCCTGGATTGCAGGGAAAGCCTTTTCAAAGAAAACCCATAAATGTCCTCCATTTCCTGAGCGTGATTTTTCTATATATGATTGGATTTCATATTTCTCACATGTTTTATAAAGTGTCAAAATAGATTTATCCCAGTTTGTTTTATCAAAATCAACAGCTATGAAAAAGGAAGTGTTATCTTTTAATAATGGATAGATTCCATGAGTTGCTTTCCCTTCAAGATGAATTTCTATGGCAGTTTCGGTAAAAGATAGAAGTGTTTTATCCTTATAATTCCCGAATGTTCCTCCTTGTAACTTATGTTTTTCGTAATTTGACCAATCTACTTCATAAGCTGGCATATAGCCGGATTTTCCATCTCTTTCCCAACGTACAGCATAAATATCATCTCTTCCTCTGAACAGAGATTTATAGAGTTCGATATTTTGATGTAGAATGGACATATTACAAATATAGTAAACAGACTGCTATTGAAGAGAATAGATTTAACTGTCTAGAAAATCAACCACTGTAGCCAAATCCCTCAACAAATCGAAGTTAGATATTTCGCCAGTCCCCCCTACTAGAGAGAAAGCCTGGATCAAAGATCCGGGCTTTCTTATTGGTGCCTGTTGGAAGCTTGCTTTCATATTATTTGAAAGGTAACACAGTTATAATAGTATTGTATTTTAACCCCTAAAAGTAATATATATAATATTTTATTGTACTTTTACGAGGTAATGTAAAATAACAGAGTCTTTATTTTACCCGCTGGAGCTATGATAGAATTAGAAAAATATAGTGCAGGGCATTTTGAGAAAGGATTTGGATATGAATTCTTCGTACCTAATGGTATTAATGCTGAATGGTCATGGAAAACCTCAAAAATTAATAAGCTGCTTGAGAAAGCAGCAGTCAAATTGGGGGAATTAAATTCATTTGCAAAGCTTGTTCCAAACATTGATTTGTTTATCCAGCTTCATGTGACAAAGGAAGCGGTTGTCTCTAGTCGGATTGAAGGTACTCAAACCAATATGGATGAAGCATTGCTTCCAATTGAAGAGATAAAGCCAGAACGTAAAAATGATTGGCTGGAGGTAAACAATTATATTGATGCCTTAAATATGGCTATATCTGATTTACAAAGGCTACCTGTTTCATCCCGACTTTTGAAAAAGACACATAAAATATTATTAGAAAGTGTTAGAGGTGAACACAAGCTTCCCGGAGAGTATCGATCCAGTCAAAATTGGATAGGTGGCAGTTCATTAGCAGATGCTGTATTTGTCCCTCCTCAACATCAATTAGTTAATAGCATGATGGGCGATTTGGAAAATTTTCTCAATAATGAAAGAATAGATGTGCCCGCCTTAATAAGAATTGCAATAGCTCATTATCAATTTGAGACCATTCACCCTTTTCTCGATGGAAATGGAAGAATAGGCAGACTTATGATTACTCTGTTTCTTGTAAGTGAAAGAATTCTGGATAAGCCCTTGCTCTACTTGTCTCAATATTTCGAAAATAATAAGATGTTATATTATGATAATCTGACAAGAGTTAGAACTCATAGTGATATGTTGCAGTGGATTAAGTACTTTTTAGTTGGAGTTGAGCAGACTGCAACCAAAGCAGTGGATACCCTAACCAAAATCATTAGTTTAAAAGAGACCATGGAATCTGAAATTAACTTAACATTTGGTAGAAGGAGTAATTCTGCTCTGATCTTGTTAAACAGTTTGTTTCAAAATCCGGTTACAACAATTGACAGAGCATCAAAAATTTGTGAGCTGAGTTATAAAGCTGCCAACGATCTTGTAAGACTTCTGCATAAAAAAGAATTCCTCAAAGAGCTAACAGGACAGAGTAGAAACAGGATATTTATATTAGATTCTTATTTGAAGGCATTTGAAGATTAAAATACTTTCCCTGATCAATTACTTCTTTTACGTCTCTCACCAAATCGAAGTTAGATATTTCAATCGTATAGTCTACAAAGAAAAAGCCTGATACGCTGAAAGCGTGTCATACATAAGCGAAGGAGGAAATAAATACTTTGTGAACACGGTGAACAAGGGCTTTTTCAACTTATATATTGAATTTTTGTATGCTCTTCCAGGAAATATAATTACCTGATGATGTATTCAGGTCTGTATCGCCTCCATAAATAACATTCAGGTTTTCAGCTTTTTCACCCGATAACTTCTGCCAATATTTCAAGTTTGTGAAGTAGTTATCGTTCATAGTCATACCTGACTTAATTTCATATGGAAGCGGACCGTCAGGCCTGTCAATGATTAAGTCAATTTCCTGTTTAGTTTTATTTTGCCAGAAGTAAAATCTCGGATCTATACCATTATGGAGCCTGGTTTTCAATAGATCTGTAATTATTAGGTTTTCGAAAAGTGCTCCTTTTGAATGATATGTTTTCACTTGATTAGCTGAAGCTATACCGAGTAATGAGCAAGCCAGCCCTGTATCGTAAAAATAGAGTTTTGGAGATTTAATTATCCTCTTATTGAAATTATTATAATAGGGTTGCAAGAAGTAGATAATGTAACTGGCTTCAAGAATTGATAACCAAGACTTCGCTGTGTTTGGCGAAATCCCGGCGTCTGTAGCAATTGAATTCAAATTGATTATTTGTCCTGCTCT
>JAYEGO010000262.1:0-3395 GCA_034659155.1 Bacteroidota bacterium
CAGGGGAGTAAAACACATTATTGTTACAGCATTGATCATTCTTTCAGGAACCATTTATAGCCAGGAAGAGATTCAGAAATTATTTATGGGTATTGAACTTAATAATGTTCTCTGCGGATATTCAGAGATTTTCGTAAGGGATATAGAGAGAGACAGCAAACCTATAATGGAAATTGTACAGAATACATATATCTCATTTAAGGCTCTCGGTAAAGACATAGAACAACGGCAGGTGTTTACTTACCAAATCGATAAAATAACAGGTAACTTCATATACCATGATAGTTATATGAGGCAAGGGGAACATGAAACGGGCGGCACAATGAAAGTAATCGGTGACTCGATTTATATTAACGACACGATAAATGATGAATTGAAGATTACTTATCTGCCAGAGGGAACAATACTGCCAAATACCATTTATTATTCTTACATGCTTAATGATCTGGGAATTAATAATAAGGATTCAGCAAAGTACCATGTGTTTGATGTCAGGGCGGGAGAAGTCAAGAGTGTTATATGTAAAAGATTGGAAAGGAAACAACTGGAGCTTAATGAGGAAGAATATGAGTCCCTTATTGTTACTGAAATCGACCTTATGACAGGGATGGAGGTGAAATATTGGATAGATGTGAATTCTGGGTTACGACTTAAAATGGAGTCCAAGACAGGTATTAGTATATACCTGTCCGACATATCAGTAAAGGACAAATTAGGAGTTGGCAACTGGGATGACATTATATTTATCAAAACCAATAAATACATACGCAACATAAATACAATAGCATCAATGGAGGTTGAGGCTGAGCTTAGTCCCGTTCCCTTCCCAGTCATGGAAGATCTTAATTATCCGGGACAGGTATTCAAAGGCGATCTCAAGGATAATCTGGTCAAAGGAATATTTATGGTCAATCATCAAAAGTATAATGGGCAAAATGCAGAAACTTTTAACTCTGATGTCCGTTTCGATTCCGAAATTCAAGAGTATCTGGAAGCCGATGATATGATCCAGTCTGATAAACCGGAACTGGCACAACTTGCCAGAGAGATTACTGAAGGATCGAAGGATTACTGGGAAGCAACATTGAGCTTAAGCAATTGGGTGGCAGATAATATCGATGGATCGATTTTATTTGGTACAGCATATGAAACTTACAAAAGAAGGGAAGGTGCCTGTGGTTCCCAGTCAATGTTATTGGCTGCGCTATGCAGGTCAGTTGGAATTCCTGCACGTGTGGTTTGGGGATGTCTATATATCCCCGAGTATGGGGGCGGTTTTGGATCACACGGCTGGAATGAAATCTATATGGGCGAAGATGCAGGATGGGTTTCACTTGATGTCACAATAAATGAAACAGATTATATCAATTCAGGTCATCTGCGTTTGGGGATATTCAAAACCTCTGTTACCTTGATTAACTTCATAAAAATGGATATTCTGGATTATTCATTAGAGTGAATGTATGATTTGTGTGATTTAGGTTGATACATTATTGGGTTTACTATGATAAAATAATTTAGCAGGTCTTCAAACAATTGTCAATTTTCGAAATTTCTGCTCCGCTGGTTAAGTTCTACCGGTCATCCCACGGAGCGCGCGCAGCAAGCGACGAGGGACCTCCATCGTATTGCACCTCACTATCAAAAAAGCACCATTTCCCCGTCCCTCGCCCCTCACACCCATACTGCACATAACGGCTCAACTGATCACCTTTAGTCGCTTCAGTTTCAGCCGACAACAGGTGGTCAATCTGACCGACATTTGCACCTAATACACTAAACTATATTGGACATTCCTGCATTATTGCTTTAATATTTCAATCAATTCCCTGTTGATATATAGTGTTTCTCTCCCAACTTTCTGTGATTCAACAACTCCAACACCCTCTAGCTCTTTTAAATATCGTGAAGCAGCTTTTCTCTCAACTCCTAGTTTATTTACAACAAACTCGATCTTTGAATAGGGTTGCTCAAATAATAATTCCACAAGTTCTTTTCGATAAACTTTTGGAGCTTTTTCCTGAACCTTAATAATTGTTGAATCAAGTTGGGCTTTGATATTTGTAATCCGTGTGATCGTGTTTTTTGAAGTTCTTTCAACAGCTTTGAGCATAAACACTATCCAATCTTCCCAATTTCCGGTTTTGTTTGTTTGATTTAAAAGTCTGTAATATTCTGGTTTATTTTCAATTATGTATGAGCTTAGGTATAAAATTGGTACATCAATTAATTCATTAAGAATCAGATATAAAATATTCAATATCCTCCCCGTTCTCCCATTTCCGTCATAAAAGGGATGAATACTTTCAAATTGATAATGTAATATTGCTAGGTTTATCAGGGGGGATAAATCATCTGGCTGATTAAAATGATTGATAAAATTGGTCAATAAATCAAGTATTTCTTTTTTCTCTTGCGGTGGAGTATAAACAATATTACCCGTTTTATCGTTTTTTAAAACAGTTCCGGGAGTACTTCTTATTCCTGCTGAATTATCCACTAATTCTTGCTGAATGCTCACAATATCATTAACTCTCAAGAATCCTTGTTTTTTTGCAAGATCATATCCATAAAATATGGCCTTTCGATAATTAACAACTTCTTTTGTTGCTGCCGATATGTTTGTTTTATTAATCGTTAGTGCTTTGTAAAGCTCATCCTGTGTTGTAATAATATTTTCAATTTCAGAACTATCTTTAGCTTCCTGAAGCACTATGGCATTAATCAACATTGCCTGATTAGGTATTGTTTTTGCAACCCCTTTCAATTCTGCTAATGCTGCCGCAGATTTATTTGTCTGTCTGAGTATATTAATAGTTTCCACCTTTTCTCTTAATGGCGGAAGTTTGTCCAGCTTAAAATAAGGTACATTTTGTCCCATATCTTTTTCATTTGTACCAAAAATACAAAATATGGTACAAATAATATTAATTAAAGTGTTTTTTTTTGAATGAAGCCTAACTTATTTGGCTGCAACTTCCGCAAAGAAGAGGAGCGGCAAAAAAGGGACTTCACTTTCGTGAGTCCCTTTTTTGATTGTCGATTCTGTATTCTGTATTGTCAATTTTCGATGTTTTCTGCCCCGCTGGTTAAGTTCTACCGGTCATCCTGCTTCGCTCACCGAAGCCTTGGCGAAGGTGAGAGCTTTGCGAAGCGAGGAAAAACCTCCATCGGATTGCACCTCCCTTTCAATCAGCACCCCACCCAACACCCAACACCTAACACCCAATACTTTTTCAGCGTTTATAAACTTGCCTTCAGCACTTAAATTTCGTATATTTACCTGTGAATAAAAGCATTAAATCCGTTAGCGGATAGACGGGAGTTCTACCAATGTTACATATGCAATAGCATTTGTTATATATCTGATAGCCTAAATCGAAAAGCAAGCTTAA
>JAYEGO010000263.1:0-3392 GCA_034659155.1 Bacteroidota bacterium
TGAGTGAAGAGGCTAAAGGCGCAGGGCGCAAGGTAGAGAAAAACAGCACCGGGCTTTAGCCTGGTGTTTAAAGGGGGCACCCCAAAAGAGGTCCGGACCGAAACGCAATATAGTAATTAAATACAATTACGGACCACAAAACCAACGATAGAGGGAAATGAGAGATGAGATGGGAAAGATGGGGCAAGGGGGAGAGGTGACAAAATAATGTCAAAGGTCAGATGTCAAATGTATAATGTCAAATGCTGAGGCCTCTTTTCTTTATATGAAACATTTGACCACAGTAAAAAATGCTCCTTCCCTGATGAAATATTTTCGTACCTCAAATTTCACAGGGCAAGTGTCGCATTTTACATGGCATGCATTTGCCTTCTGACCCTTCAGCAACCTGCCTGCCGGCCAGGCAGGGTTCAGGACATGCATTTGACCTAAAAAATAAGAAAATGTCCACTTTTTTGTGACTTGATTTTTTTGTTTAACCTGTAGACATATATCAGGACAAGACACTTTGAATTAAGCTTTAAAAACTATACTTTTGGTGAAGTTTTTTAAACCATAGAATAATCTAAAATGAGTGTATTAGTTAATAAAGATTCAAAAGTAATAGTCCAGGGATTTACAGGTGGGGAAGGTACTTTTCATGCCAGTCAGATGATTGAATACGGAACCACAGTTGTTGGAGGTGTGACACCTGGTAAGGGTGGGCAAACACATCTGGACAAACCGGTTTTTAATACTGTTGAAGACGCAGTAAAAGAAACAGGAGCGAATGTAAGTGTAATATTTGTCCCACCTGCTTTTGCAGCAGATGCCATTATGGAGGCTGCAGATGCTGGCATTAAGGTAATTGTAACTGTTACCGAAGGGATACCAACTTCAGATATGGTTAAGGTTAAAGAATACCTTAGCGGAAAAGATGTGCAGATGGTTGGTCCGAATTGCCCTGGCATAATCACTCCCGGTGAGGCCAAGGTTGGTATCATGCCCGGTTTTATTCATAAAAAAGGCGGCATAGGAATTGTTTCCCGGTCAGGGACTTTAACCTATGAGGCAGTTGATCAAATCACCAAGACAGGGTTGGGACAGTCTACATGTATAGGAATTGGAGGAGACCCTATTATTGGAACCACAACCCTGGATGCTGTTAAGATGCTGATGGAGGACCCCGGAACAGATGGAATTATAATGATTGGAGAAATTGGTGGGAATATGGAGGCAGATGCTGCTTACTGGATCAAAGAAAATGCTACAAAGCCGGTGGTTGGTTTTATTGCCGGCCAGACTGCTCCAAAAGGCAAAAGAATGGGACATGCAGGGGCAATAATCGGAGGCAAAGCAGATACTGCTGCTGCAAAGATGGAGATTATGAGGGATTGCGGAATACATGTTGTGGAATCCCCGGCAGATATTGGAAAGGCAATGGCCGGTTTGGTCAAATAAATTATAATTAAGAGCTCCTTCAGGGAGCTTTTTTGTTTTATGAAAGAATTGATACAAAAAGCGGCTGAACTTCTCAGGAATTCAAAACATACCACGGCATTTACCGGGGCCGGAATTTCTGTAGAAAGTGGCATTCCCCCGTTTAGAGGTGAGGATGGACTCTGGAGTAAATATGATCCCATTGTTCTTGACATCAACTATTTCAATGCTAATCCCAGGCACTCATGGGAGGTAATCAAAGAGATTTTTTATGATTTCTTTGGTGCAGCCAGTCCCAATGCAGCGCATTACTTTCTTGCAAGCCTGGAAAAAGAAGGTCTTCTTTCATCTGTAATAACTCAAAATATTGATAACCTGCATCAGGAGGCAGGAAGTCATAAGGTACATGAGTATCATGGTAGTTCACAAAACCTGGTTTGCATGAAATGTGGACAAAGCTATTTATCTTCTGACCTTCAATTCGACCGGCTACCTGTTAGATGTAGTAGGGATGGGGGATTACTGAAGCCTGATTTTGTTTTTTTTGGAGAAGCAATTCCGGAAGAAGCACAAAAAGCTTCGAATGAGGAAGCATTTCAATCTGAGGTCTTTTTATTGATTGGAAGCACAGGAGAAATTATGCCTGCTTCCCTGATACCACGTATGGCAAAGGAAAATGGAGCAACCATCATTGAAATAAACTCGAATGAAAGTAATTATACCCCGGGTATTACAGATATTTTTCTTCAGGGGAAAGCTACTGATATTTGCTCGAAGCTGTCAAAACACTTATTTACCTGAAGGGCTAAAGCCCAATTAAAGCAAGGTATTAATAACCCCAGGCTTCCATGCCTGCCGGCAGGCAGGAAGCCTGGGGTTACAGAATTCATGATGTTACCGGGCTTTAGCCCACATATTGTTTTTTACCGGATACCAGTTATTTTTATTACAGATAAAAGCTTAATTTTGAGTTCGTCTTTTAATAAACTTTTAAAATATACTTATGAAATTACTTGAAGGAAAAACTGCTGTTATTACCGGAGCTGCAAGGGGGATAGGAAGTGCCATTGCTCTTAAATACGCCAGTGAAGGTGCGAACATTGCCGTTACAGACCTTGTGATTAATGAGGTTGCAGAATCTCTTATCAAAGAACTGGAAGAAATGGGAGTGAAGGCTAAAGCCTATGCTTCCGATGCCAGCAAGTATGGCCAGACAGAAGAGGTGGTAAAACAAATTATGGAAGATTTTGGTCAGATTGACATCCTTGTTAATAATGCAGGGATTACCAAAGATACTTTGTTGATGAGAATGTCGGAAGAGCAATGGGATGCTGTTATTACAGTTAACCTGAAATCTGTATTTAACTTTACAAAGGCTGTGCAGCCTGTGATGTTAAAGCAAAGATCGGGATCTATTATCAATATGAGCTCCGTAGTTGGTGTTAGCGGAAATGCAGGTCAATCGAATTATTCTGCATCCAAGGCGGGAATGATTGGTTTTACTAAATCTATTTCCAAGGAAGTAGGTTCAAGAGGAATACGCTGCAATGCAATTGCCCCTGGATTTATTGAGACTGAGATGACTGCTAAATTGCCCGAAGATGTTAAAAAAGTATGGGTGCAGCAAATACCTTTAAGAAGGGGTGGCAGTCCTGAAGATGTTGCAAATACAGCGCTCTTTCTTGCATCAGACCTTTCTTCTTATGTTACCGGGCAGGTTGTTCATGTTTGTGGCGGCATGAATACTTAGGGAATGGTTAATGAATAATGAATAATGATTAATGTCTAATGAATAATGATTATTGAAGAATATTTGCTGTTTGTTTATGTGAAAAGGGGAAGGGTTTAGGTTTTTCTTTAACCACCGAGTTCACTAAAGTTATGGAACGCACAGTCAGTGGGCAAATATCAGTGAACTACGTAGTATACTACGTAGTAAATATTTCTTACAATTGTTAAAATAGATTTCCGGC
>JAYEGO010000264.1:0-3384 GCA_034659155.1 Bacteroidota bacterium
GTGCTTTCATCTGGTTATTTTCACGCTTAAGCTGTTTTTCTTTTGGAAGATCAAAGAAATATGAAAAAACAAGCATGTATATGAAGCCCAAAAGTAAACTCCCGGTTAAGTATGCAAGAAACCTTAACAATCTATCCCAAACAGTACGCTCAATGCGATCATACTGCAATGAACTGGAATTAAATCTGAACTTAACCTTTTCCATAAAGCAATCTAATACATTAGAAAAAACACCGAATTGGACAAATCTAAATGAAAAAAACTAATTTTACAAGCAATTGCTTAAGGTTTTACAACATTTTCAATATACAACATTTTGATTTTCAGATTGTTTTAAACAATGAACAGCACTCAACTCAGAAAAACATTCCAGGATTTCTTTAAATCCAAAGAACATTCCATTGTTTCTTCAGCCCCCATGGTTATTAAGAATGATCCAACACTTATGTTTACCAATGCCGGGATGAACCAGTTCAAGGATATCTTCCTGGGGAATACACCTGCCAGCTATAAAAGAGTCGCAAACTCCCAAAAATGTCTTCGTGTTTCAGGAAAGCACAATGATCTTGAGGAAGTAGGTAAGGATACATACCATCACACCATGTTTGAGATGCTTGGAAACTGGTCATTTGGAGATTATTTTAAGAAAGAAGCCATTGAATGGGCATTTGAATTTCTTGTAAAGGAGCTGAACATTCCCGAAGACAGGCTGTATGCCACCGTATTTGAAGGAAGTAAGAAGGAAGGGCTGGATTCGGATAAAGAATCTGAAAATATTTGGAAGACTTACCTTCCGGAGGCCCGAATTTTGTCAGGATCGAAAAAAGATAACTTCTGGGAAATGGGGGATACCGGACCTTGTGGCCCATGTTCGGAGATTCACATTGACATAAGACCTCAGGAAGAAAGGGAAATCACACCTGGAAGGGAACTGGTTAACAAAGATCATCCTCAGCTCATAGAAATCTGGAACCTGGTTTTTATTCAGTTCAACAGACTGTCTACAGGGAAACTGGAAACTCTGCCATTAAAGCATGTGGATACAGGAATGGGATTTGAAAGATTATGTATGGTAGTCCAGGGAAAAGATTCAAATTATGATACTGATGTTTTTCAATCTATTATCGGGGAAATAGCAAAGCTTACTAATAAAAGTTATTCCCGGGGAAATTCAAAATCAGATATTGCAATGCGTGTTATTGCAGACCATTTGAGAGCTGTTTCCTTTAGTATTGCCGAAGGGCAGCTTCCTTCCAACAACAAAGCAGGATATGTTATTCGTAGAATTTTGAGGCGGGCAATTCGATACTCCTACTCATTCCTCGATCAAACCGATCCATTTATTTTCAAGCTTGTACCTGCTCTTTCCGGAAATCTCGGGAAAGCATTTCCCGAACTGCTTGCCCAGGAATCACTCATCTCTAAAGTAATAAAAGAAGAAGAAGCTTCATTTTTAAGAACTCTTGAAAGAGGAATTGAACTTTTAGGGGAATTGGTTAAAAAAGCCAGGAAAGAAAAAATATTTGAACTGAATGGGGCATCTGCTTTTGAGCTTTACGACACTTATGGATTCCCTCTCGATCTTACAGAATTGATCCTTAAGGAACATGGGCTTAAAGTAAATACGAAAGAGTTTGAGCAGAGTATGTCGGAACAAAAATCACGCTCACGAAAGGATGGAAAACTTGAAACAGGCGATTGGCTTGAATTAAAGAAAGAAGAAGAAAAAGGATTTGCTGGTTACCATCAGACAGAATCAAAAATCCACATTACCAGATACAGGAAAATCTCTCAGCATGGAGAAGATATGTTTCAATTGGTTTTTAACACCACCCCTTTTTATGCAGAAAGCGGAGGACAGGTTGGTGACACAGGGATTATTCAATCAGATGAAGAAAGCATTGACATCATGGATACCCAAAAAGAAAACGATTTGATTGTTCACATTTGCGGGGAATTGCCGGCAAAACCAGAAAAGGTATTTATTGCCAGGGTAAACTCTGACAAAAGGGGTGATATAGCCAACAATCACACTGCAACCCACCTTCTCCATGAAGCTTTACGTGAGGTACTCGGAACCCATGTTGAGCAGAAAGGGTCTCTTGTAGATAGTGAAGCTCTGAGATTTGATTTCAGTCATTTCCAGAAACTCAGTAATGAAGAGTTGGATGAAATAGAAAGAAAAGTTAATGCTCGTATTCGTGCAAATCTCACAAGAAAAGAGGAGATTATTCCCTATGATGAGGCAATCAGAAAAGGTGCTATCGCATTATTTGGAGAGAAATATACAGACCAGGTAAGAACCATCCAATTTGGGAATTCAGTGGAACTCTGTGGCGGAACCCATGTTAAGGCAACAGGAAACATCGGAATATTTAAAATTGTTTCAGAATCATCTGTTGCAGCAGGAATCAGAAGAATTGAGGCAGTTAGTGGCACCAATGCTGAGAAGTATATTTCAAAATTGCAAGTGCAACTAAGGAATATACAATTCACACTGAAAGGACACAGAGATATAGAAAAGGCTGTATTGTCCCTGGTTGAAGAAAACCTAAAACTCAGGCAGGATTCTGAAGCCCAACAAAAGGCTCATGCCAAAGATCTTAAGAAGAATCTTATTCACAAACACCTGGAAAAGAAAGGAGACATCTCCCTCATCATACAGGAGGTACAGGTACAGTCGCCATCAGAGCTAAAGGACCTGGCATTCAAGCTCAGGAATCAGGTGGATATGCTGTTTGGTGTTTTAGGATCAAAAATTGACGGGAAAGCTCATCTGGTTGTAGTTATCTCGGATGATCTAATTAAGAAACTAAATCTTAATGCAGGTGCTATCATAAAGAATATTTCCACAGAGATCAAGGGCGGTGGCGGTGGACAATCTTTTCTGGCAACTGCAGGAGGGAAAGAACCTTCAGGTATACAAAATGCACTCAAGCTCGCCAGAGAATCCATTCTGGCCCTTCTATAAAACAATATTGTCCTGGTAAAATTAGCAATTGAAGTAAAAACCTTAACCCGGAAAATGCATACATTTTCTACGATTAAGACTATACCAACAAATTTGGATCATTTCATTACCCTAAATTTGGGTATGTCTAAATCGGGATTTCCCGCTTTGCTTCCCACTACTCTTCGCACAACTTGTCCCGATAATTTTCGGGATTCATACAATGCGCTTCGCTTTTGTATGAATAAAGCGGGTTAACATTCATTGAATTGGATTCAAATAATGAGCACAATGCTAAAGCATGGTGTTGTTTTTACTTCTGACACATAATCTGACTTTTAATACAAAATAGTATTGCTTTTTGGGTATCTCACCAAAACTAAAAGTAATTAAGTCAAAAATTACAAATCTATATATTCATTTATTCAGACTGC
>JAYEGO010000265.1:0-3375 GCA_034659155.1 Bacteroidota bacterium
CATCCCCAAAAGATGCTTTTGCTTCAGACTGAGCACCCTGGAAAGCAGTAAGTAATTCTTCTTCAGATTTTACGAGCCTCATTCCTTTTCCGCCTCCACCTGCGGATGCTTTTACCATGATAGGAAAACCAATTTCTTTCCCCTTTTTCATAATCTGGCTATTGCCGACGATTTTTTCTTTGGTTCCGGGAACTACAGGCACTTTGGCGTTAACCATAGTTTTTCTTGCAGTGATCTTATCTCCCATAGTCTGGATAGCTTCTGCCGGTGGCCCAATGAAAATTAAACCTGCTTTTGCAATTTTTTCGGCAAATTCAGCATTTTCAGACAGAAAACCATAACCAGGATGAATGGCATCAGCCCCGGATCTTTTTGCAACATCCAGAACCTTTTCAATAACAAGATAACTCTCATTGGAAGGAGATGGGCCCAGGTAGTAGGCTTCATCTGCATAACGAACATGGAGGGCTGTTCTGTCGGAATCGGAGTAAACAGCAACCGTTGTAATTCCCATTTCCCGACACGACCTGATAACACGTACAGCAATCTCTCCGCGGTTCGCAATCAGTACTTTTTTAATCATGATACCCGCTCTTGAATTTTTTCAAATATAATATTAAAAATTAATACAAATTATGATTTTCATTTGGAATAAATAGTTTTCATTTATCTGTTTTTTCTTTTCCATAACACAGAAAATATTCATTATGAAGAGCTTTGTGAAAAGCAATAGCAGGTAAATTATTTGGTGTTTTTAAAAGATCTTAACTTATTAACAATTGTTAATAACTTATGTGTATATGTTGTGGATATCGAAAACCAAAAATGTTTGCACAGGGATGATTTCAGTTGTACTTTTGATTCATCAGGTGAGAGATAAAAGACTGATGTGAAGTTTTAAGTCGGAGAAGAAAAGTTCTTTAGGGAACCGGACCAATTCAACCTCTCGTAAGCCAAAAGATCTGAAGATCGGCTTCATTTGTACCAGCTTGAAGAAAGCAAGGAAATTTGGAATGGAAATCCGCAAGGATGGAAACGAAAAAGGACCGGTGCAGACTGAAAAAGATTGGAAGTACTGATGCAGAGGGCAGGTTTCACAGGTGAAGGCAGGAAGGAGGATCCGGAAACGGTAAATCCCAACTAAATTCAAACTCTAAGTCACTGTTTCGCAAGGTTCAGAGACGGACGGGGCCTGAAGTCAGGGCAGAAGGTATAAGTTTCGTAAGACTCGAAAACCGGAAGTCCAGAAGCCAAAGGGAAGAATCCTTCGGGAAACCAACCAGAAGCTGAAGTCAAAATAACTGTAACCTGGCACTGAATAAAGTCTACGGACATTATAAGGTGAAGATGGGAGGCAATTCGCAAGAATGGTTTCCCATTTTTGTTTTTTAGCTCATGAGGATAATGATTGCCTTATAGCGAAATCTGATAAATGGTGAAAGATTTTGTCAGGGAAAAAAGGAATATTGGAAAATGCTGTTGTGGCTAAGTAAGTCCCCACGCGAAAGGATTCGCATGGTAGCGGGGGATTTTCTTAGAACTGCCGGAAGCACCCAATTTTCTTCCAATATTCCAATATCCCATCATTCCATTCTTTCCTCATTCCCTCATCAACTCTTCAACTCTTCAACTTTTCAACTCTTCAACTATTATCCTTACTTTTGAGTAAACATCTTTATCATGTGTTTTACAGTAAATGTAAATATTGTAAAAGAGGAAATGGAGAAAAGGTTTGGAGCAGTTTTAAATGAACCCGATTCCTACCGGCCAAGCTACTATTATCATGCATTTGAATTGCCACTATTGCCTGTAATTAACTCTAACGATCCATCACTAATTCCACTTTTCTATTGGGGTTTGATTCCTTCCTGGGTAAAATCTGCAGATATGGCTGAAAAGATTCGTTATCAGACATTTAATGCCAGGGCAGAAACAATTAGTCAAAAACCATCCTTTAGCAGACCCATAAAAACCAGCAGGTGCCTTGTACCTGTAAATGGGTTTTTTGAATGGCAGCACAAAACAGGGAAGAAAATACCTCACTATATATTTCTTCCTGACCAGGATATATTTTCACTGGCAGGTATTTACGATACCTGGTTAAATAAAATTACAGGTGAATTAGTTAATAGCTTCAGTATTATCACCGTTCAGGCAAATAGCCTGATGGAAACAATACACAATTCAAAAAAAAGAATGCCTGCTATCTTATCTCTTGAAGACGAAAAGAAATGGCTTGATTTGGATCAGCCAATAAACCAGGTGCTTCAATTACTGGAGCCATACCCTCAGGATTTGATGGAGGCCTATAGTGTTTCCCCAATGATTTCAAAGAAGGGGGTTGATAAAAATACACCAAAGCTTATTCAAGCTTTCAGTTATGAACAGCAGGGTTTATTTTAGTATATTGTCTGTAAAGCTGCTTTTCATTAATGATGATGATGTTAATGGCTGGGAGAAATAGGTTTTCTTTGAATTTTATTGGAAATATTATAATATCTTGCGGCTTGAATGATAAACTCAATCATAAGGAATCTAACTACTAACAAAAATACTTATATACAGATGAAAAAAATTATTATTCTTTCAATAGCAATGATTATAAGTACCTCTTTTTTGTCTATTATAGCTCAGAAAAGTGTTTATACTACAAGCGGAGGGGAGATGATATTCCAGATGAGTGAATTAGATCATAATGGTGATGTTCCTACCAACGTCAGATGGACTGTTTTCTTGCACCTCGGATCTTATGTGCATATGGATTTTACAGATAATATAGGAGTGTATTCAGGACTTGCACTGAGAAATGTTGGATTTATTACCAATGAAGTAGATCTTGTTTCCGATTTACCGGTGAAAACAATCAGGAGAACCTATAATCTTGGTATTCCCCTTGCAATAAAATTAGGATCTTTTGATAATCAGTTTTATGTTTTTGGAGGAGGAGAGTATGAATGGTTGTTTCATTATAAAGAAAAGTCATGGGTAGATGGCGATGGTAGCAGAAGCGGGACCAAAATAAAATATACAGATTGGTTCAGTCAGAGAGTGAATGCCTTGATGCCTTCACTTTTTGTTGGTTTACAATTTCCTGGAGGCTTTAATGTAAAGTTTAAGTATTACATGAAAAATTATATGAATCAGGACTATACGCATGCCACAAATGGTAAAATATATAGTGATTTTGATGTGAAGCTATATTATATATCTCTTTCCTGGAGTATTAAAAACAAAAGCATTAAGAGTACTTTTGATGAAGGAATTCATCTTTCCAGCAGGTAGAAAGAGACAGAGAGATAGGGCGACTGGGCGAAAAATAAGAATAGATAAGGAGAAAAAAATAGCACCGGGCTTTAGCCTGGTGTATACAGAGAT
>JAYEGO010000266.1:0-3373 GCA_034659155.1 Bacteroidota bacterium
GGAGAATTTATTGATGTACTAAACGTTTATAAAAAGATCAAAATTCCCCTCCTTTTTTCAAGGAGGGGTGTCCCGAATCATTTCTACAGCCTGTTAATAAATTCATCGCAATGCCTCATGTACAAAAATCACTTAGGTATACCAGGTAAGGGACGGGGTGGTATGAGTACTGTGGGAATAACATTCTTGTAGAAAACTGAAATGGAGAGCAAAACAAAAGCTGGAGGTAAAGCTTTACCGGGACCGGATTATCATCCGTGACTGGAAACCATATTAGTTCATTTTTTCGTTCGGTAAGTAAATAGACGATAGCCGGCCATCTTGTTGTTTTTTATTGACCCCCGTTGGGGATCAGTTGTATGGCTTGTTATATCCGCCCCTTTCAGGGACGGTTATTCAAATTTAGCCACTTCGTGGCAAAAACTAATGATCCTGGGTGAAATAAAAAGATAGGATAGTAGTCGTTTGTGGCAAAATTCTAATGATTCGGGTTACAAAAGAAATGCCAGAGTGATAGTCACTTGTGACCAAATTCAATGAATTAAGCATTTTCATTGTAACTACCTGTTTTTGCCCTGGAGGGGCAATATTTTACTAACCCTCCTGGTTTCGGTACACCGATAACAGGAGGGTAGCTACAAATAGAAAAAACTCATCCCCGATAGGGGGTGAATAGCAAATCCCCATGAACATATCCAGAATACTAGAACCCAATTCTATAGGAAGCCTTGAGGAACACTATGTCATTATTGCTCCTGTGGGCAAGCAATGGATCTTCGTATGAGTCAGAAGTATAGATCAGGTATATAGCCCCAAATGGTGGCTGAAAGCGCCAGGCAAATTTTCCGTAAAAATATATTCTATCATCCCTGGTATTATTCTGGGCAAAAATCCTTATCCAAAGATTATTGGTGAAATTATAATCCACAGAAAAAATATTGATCATTGTTGATCTACTGTCATCAGGAGTATAGTCAATTTTGTTGAAGGAGTAATAAAAAGATAATTTCTTAAAAAGCTTCAGGCGAACATCTCCCTGGAGCCATCTAAAATCATTATCAAAGTTTTTACCCTGGGAATATGCAATGTTAGCCATTGACCATTCATCGGAATTATATCCAATAACTGCACGATACTTATTGTTGTAAAACTCCTTCTCATAAAGTTTGAATCCATTATTGTATGAAAGATCCAGACTGAATCTATTCTGAAGATACATTCGTGCTTTTTGGCTAATATCCCAGCTACGTAAAACATTTTCTGTACTCCAAAATATGTTGGCCCATGTGGCAATATTTATATATTTAATTCCTTTATCTTCAAACCACCAGCGATAGGTAATATCAGAGTCTAATTCTTTCATATCGTCCTCTCTTACAAATCCGGTCTCATTTACATTATCTTTAAACTGTTCACCGGTATATGAATACCGTAAATGAACATGATAAATATTGTTTTCATTTGCTACCCGTACAAAATATGCACTTACAGGAATAGAACCATCAGGAAAACTTGAAACCCATTGACCGGTAATTTTCCAGGTTCGCCCCAGATTTAAAACATAATCAAGACTTGCTGAAGAAGTATAACTTGTGTCTGTTTTCTTATCCACATATGTAAACCCTACAGTCGAAGAATTAAGGATGTCTTTTTTTACCCTAACTGCAGTGTAGTTTGCAGAAGGGATTCCCAGCGAATCATCAGCTTTAGTTTGTGAATCCATTGCATAAAAGCTATAATCCTTGATTTTTCCGTTTACTTTACCACCAAACTGAATATCCCCGATTCTTCTTGAATAGAATGTTTTAATCCGGGTTTTAAAAAGTTCATTCCCTTCCTGGAAAAAAAGTCTTTTTTCAGGAAAACTTAATTCCCAGCGAGTCATATTAATCTGCTCCATATCTCCTTCAACAGTTGCAAAGTCAGGATTATAGGTCAGGTGAGAAACTACATTTGATGAAATATTAATATGTGCATCAAGTCCGGCCTGTGGAAGAATTTTATTATAAGTGCCCGTTTCATCACTGTCTTCATACCTTAAAGTAAAATAGGGGGTCAACTCTAAAACTTTCTTTTTTTCGGGAGTTTCCAGTCCTGTAAGAAACCCTCCCTGGGAAATTCTGAAATCATCGCTTAAGGTTCCTGACCAATAAGAGGTTTCAAAATTGCTGCGAATAACCCTTCCAATATTAAATCCCCAGGTATTAAGTTTTTTATCATAGGTAATGGACTGAAAAGGAATTGCTACCTCAACAGACCAGCCTTTATCCGTCACAGCCACTGCAGATTCCCATTCCGTATCCCAGTTCAAATCAAGATTTCGTCCGTCATCAGCTGCCCTCATATCAATCTGAACACCCAGTGGATTCACAAAGAAGACCATACCACTCCTGTTGTCCTTATAGGTATCCAAAACTATTCCTATCAGATCATCACTTTTAGAAAGTTGATCCCTTACTTGAATGTTTGCAACTATATCTGAAGGGTTCTTGTGATAGCAGTATATGCCAAAGTATATTTTTTCATCATCATAGCAGATGTATGCAACCGTTCTTTCAGTTGCTTTTTCACCTGGGGAAGGCTCCATTTGGGTGAAATTAATTGCCGAATCAGGCAATTGCCAGGCTGACTCAGTCATAAATCCATCAACTGAAATGGGAGTTTCAATTCGATAGGCTTGTACTGATTTCTGTAACTGGGCATTTAGTTTAGCAGAAAAAAACAAGATGACCAAAACTCCAAATAATAATGATTTCTGCATATTCACGAATAAAATCTGAATATACGAAATCTCTTTTAAACAACTCGCTGATGATAAAAATCATAGTGCCCTTTCCTGTAAAAAAATTTACCTTTGCTTTAATTAAAAGTGCTTCAAATGAAAGTAAACGAAAAGGAATTCCCTCCTGGTTCTTCAAAATCATGGATGGATCAGTTAAACATTGACCTCAAAGGAAAAAGTATTTCAAAACTACATTGGAATTCCCCGGAAGGAATTGAGGTGGCTCCTTTCTACACCCGGGAAGACCTGGGCAAACTTCCTCATCTGACTCAACTTGATAAAAAACTTCCTTTTTTAAAAGGAAACGGGATTTACTCTAACGAATGGAATATCAGACAAGATATCTCTGTGTTTGACATTGCTAAATCCAATCAAAAAGCAATCTCCTTAAGCAAGCTGGGGGTAAATGAATTAGGATTTATTTTTCACGAAAAAAGTCCCGGGTTTAAAATTGTCGAGTTGTTTGAGGATCTGGATTTTTCTGCATTACGCTTGAATTTATCAGCTGGGGCAAGTTCTTTGGACTTGCTTACAATGCTGGTTGAATGGCTACAAGCTACCAATATAAATAAGGATTCTTTTTCAGGAGGT
>JAYEGO010000267.1:0-3367 GCA_034659155.1 Bacteroidota bacterium
AATACTCGACAGGATCAATTGCAGGGGGTTCAGCATAGTGCCTGTAATTTCTTCCGCATTATAACTTTCAGGATTTGATATCAAATCCATAAAGTCAGTAGCAAAAGGAATCATTGTCAAAGCACCAAGAACAAGTGAAACAACAATGTAAATAAGAATTACTACCACCACAAAACTAAGGGCTTTCCAAAAGTCGGAATGAACAATTTTAAAACTTCTTGAAATGGCCTCAATGGGGTTTAACTTTTCAACTATAACTATTGTGCTTAATGGAAAAAACACAGTTCCAAAGTACAAAGCAGCAACCAGGGCCCCAATAATCAATGCAAGTATTCCCAGGAAGGTTCCGAAAATCATTATTAACCCACTGATAATAGTGGCCCCCAGCAATGGGAAAAAGTATTTGCTCATAGACTCTAAAAACAGGGTAATATGTCCCTTCTCCTGTTTTTCTGATAGATTAAGAATCAGGTAGGTAAGAAACAGGCCAATAATTGTGTAAATGATGAGAGAAGCAGCAAGAATAAGGGAAATGTTTTTTAAGGCCCTGCCCAGGTTTTCAGGATTTTCAGCAAGTGTGTAAACATCCTGAAGATATGGCCCCATCAGGTAAGAATTGATTGTCTGCAAAAGTATCATTGCAAGGAAACTATAGAAAAAGAACCAGGCAAAGTTTTTCCGGTATAGTTCCCAGCCATATTGAAAAAAATGATCAAGGTTCATTTCACGATAGTATGGATGCTCTTTGTAATTTAACATTTTAGTCTCTGTCTTAAGTATGTACTGTAATTTGTTTTTTTGCCAGACAAATGTAAGGATTTATTTCATTATCTTTATTCTGAAAAGAGTGTGATGCATGGACTTGCAAGACTTCTTTCTGTGTCAATAGCATATTTACCTATATTCGTTTTGTTATGCCAGATTTGCGAAGATTTTTCAGCTTGATATTCAGTATATTTTTAAGTTTGGGACTATTTTCATGGCCTCTCTATTCTCAAGGAGATCAGGATTTAATTGCAAAAATGTATTTTGATAAAAATTTATCTGTTCTACCTGGGAATTCTGGCTCATTTGCTAAAGCTGAAGTTTATAATTCTGAGCACCATGAATATTCTGAAGGGCATAAGGGTTTTGCTCTTAATTTATCCTCTGGAGTAAAAAGCAGATTCCCGATAATGTTACCGGTAGAAATGCCAGCAATGAATTCATTCACAGTTCTTTTATGGGTCAATACAGAGAAGGATGCAAACTTAAAAAATGTAATTGCTTCTAACAGGGAAAGTGAAGCCAAAGCTAAATGGGGATGGACAATTTCTACACAGACTAATGGATCATGGAGATGGTCTGCTTCAGATGGAGAAACAGAATTTGAATATAGCCCAACCACTCCAAGGCAAACTATCAATGATGGAATCTGGCATCAGATTGCTTTTTCTGTGAATCGCCAGAAACAAAAAGTAAGATTGTATTTCGATGGGATCAATGTTGCGATATATCATATTGGCGAAATTGAGGATGTCACTGAAGGGAAATCTGTTATAATTGGATCTGATGTAAGAGAAGAAAAGTCTGAAATGTATAGTTTTAATGGACAAATTGATGAATTTGCACTTTGGTCCAGAGAACTTACAGATGAGGAGATCAGGGAGAATTTTAATGCTCAATATATTCAGGAGATTCCTGTATTGCCTGTAAATCACTTGAAGATGATGGTCTGGAATATCTGGCATGGGGGGAGGGAGCATGGAAACGAGGTGGGTGTACAGAGAGTTATTGATGTGATAAGAGAGGCTGACCCTGATGTAATTGCCATGATTGAAACCTATGGGTCAGGGCCAATCATAGCTGATGCCCTGGGATATAATTTTTACCTCCGATCCTCCAATTTATCTATATTGAGCAGGTATCCCTTTGGAGAAGCAATAGATATTTTTAAAGCTTTTAATTGTGGAGGAATTCATATTATCATTGAGGAAGGTAAAGAAGTAGCAATAGTAAACACCTGGTTGAATTACCTTCCGGGTTTTAGTGATGAAATGAGAATTGATAATTTACCGGCTGATGTAATTTATGAAAATGAAGGAGAAACACGTTATGCTGAAATTATGGAGATTATGGATGAGCTACAAAATGCGATGAGAAAAAGTAAAAATGTTCCGATTATCCTGGCCGGGGATTTTAATTCACCCTCACATCTTGATTTTACAAAGAACCTGGTTGAAATGCATTGGGGATACCAGATAGAATGGCCGGTAACTGTGGAAATCGAAGCTAATGGTTTTTTTGATTCCTTTCGGGAGATATACCCTGACCCCCAACTGGATTATGGAGGGACGCAACCTTCAAGTATTTTTGACACCTTCCATTATCGCATTGATTATATCTTTTATAAGGGGAAAAATCTAAAACCTGTTTCGTCAGAAGTGATTTCAGAACATCATATAAAATTCCCATCTGATCATAATGCTGTTATTACAACATTTGAAATTAGCGGAAACTCACGATAATAATCTTTAAACATGAAATTTAAAATTTATAAAACTTCGGCAAACTTGTTTTTTCTTGCATTTGTTCTCTCATTATTTAACTCCTGTAAAAATCAGGAAGATGAAAAAAATGTACCGGCAAGGCCAAATATTATTTTTATCATGTCAGACGACCATGCCTACCAGGCATTGAGTTGTTACGATGGTTCATTGAACCAGACACCTAACATTGACCGCCTTGCAGAGGGAGGATTGATATTTACCAACAGCTTTGTTTGCAACTCAATATGTGCACCTAGCAGAGCTAGCCTATTGACAGGGAAGTTCAGTCATAATAATGGCCAGTTCGATAACCGGGTTCGTTTTGATAGTAGCCAGCTGACTTTTCCCAGGTTATTACAGGAATCAGGTTATGAAACAGCTATTATTGGAAAGTGGCACCTGAAAAGTCAGCCTACCGGGTTTGATTACTGGAATGTGCTTCCAGGTCAGGGCCATTATTATAATCCCGATTTCATAAGGATGGGAAAGAGGGAGAGGATAGAGGGCTATGTAACAGACCTTATTACTGACTTTTCATTAGAATGGCTGGATAATAGGAATAAAGAAAAGCCATTTTGTCTCATGGTCCATCATAAGGCACCACATCGTACATGGATGCCTGATTCTACTCACTTCTCACTTTTTAAGGAAGAGGATTTTCCGCTTCCCTCAAATTATTTTGATGATTATAATGGAAGGATGGCTGCAAGGGAGCAAAAAATGAGCATTATTGAAGATATGGACCTGGTTTATGATTTAAAAATGTACGATGAGGAAGGTGAAGTTCCATCCACCCGCAGAGAATGGTATCTGCCCATGCTGGACAGGATGAATGAGGG
>JAYEGO010000268.1:0-3365 GCA_034659155.1 Bacteroidota bacterium
ATTTGATGAATCCTCTTATCAAAGAATAGTTATAGATTACCTGAAAACAAAGCATTCAGGAGTTCAATGTAGTTCAGAAGAAATTGCAAATGTATTTCCTGAAGTAATATGGCATTCCGAAACCCCTATACTCCGAACCTCCCCTGCTCCAATGTATTTGCTATCAAATTCTGTCAGGGAAAATAATTATAAAGTTGTGATTACAGGCGAAGGTGCAGATGAAATGTTTGCAGGATACAATATCTTTAAAGAAACCACCATCAGAAGTTTCTGGGCAAAACAGCCCAATTCAAAGATAAGGCCTTTGTTGTTGCAAAAACTATATCCATACATTCCTCAATTAAGCGAGAGACCCGGTGCATTAAAATTCTTTTTTGGCTATAAATTGACCGAGACTGACTCTCCTTTTTATTCGCATCTTCTTAGATGGCATAATACGGCACGTATCAATAGTTTTTTATCAGACGAAATTAAGGGACAATTAGAAGACTACGATCCTTTGACAGAACTTAATAAAAAAATACCTGAAGAATTTAGTAACTGGAGCCTCTTGTCAAAAGCACAATGGCTTGAAACAAGCATTTTCATGTCAGGCTACTTATTGTCTTCCCAGGGTGACCGGATGGCTATGGCAAATTCAATTGAAGGAAGATACCCTTTCCTGGATCACCGCATAATAGAGTTTGCAGCTACCTTACCTGCCGACTATAAACTACACGGACTTAATGAAAAATTTTTACTGAAAAAACTTATGCAAGGAAAACTTCCTGATAGCATAATAAAACGATCAAAACAAGCATATAGGGCTCCCATCCAGAGTGCATTTTTATCAAAAAATGCACCTGAATATGTTAAACATTTACTTTCTCCAGCATATACTAAAAAAGCAGGCCTGTTTAATCCTGATTCTGTTTCTGCATTTCTTTCAAAACTAAAAAAAACAGCTAATAGTTCTGAAGTTGAAAATATGATATTAACTGCAATACTTTCCACTCATCTCTTGTATTTTCAATTCATTGAAAAACAAAACAAAGATTTATCAGACAAAAAATTAAATAATTTAAAAATAATTGAAGACATTTAAAATATCTTATCATGACACCCCAAAAACCATTCTCAAAAGATATCATATTGCTTGATGATGTAGAAGCAGTTGTCAATAAAATAATTCAGAAGCTCCAAAAGGATGTTTTACAGCAATTAAAACGGGGAGGTGCTGTTATTGGCATAAGTGGTGGTATAGATTCCTCTGTCTGTATGGCACTTGCGGTAAAAGCTTTTGGACCAGAAAAGGTTCTGGGCGTCATGATGCCGGAGGAAGATTCCAGTCCCAATAGCGAAGAATTAGCTCGCAATTTGGCTGAAAAATTCGAAGTTAAGGCTATCAGGGAAGATTTAACTCCTACACTTGCAGGATTGAAATGTTATGAAAGGCGGGACGAGGCTGTTATAAGGGTTTTTGAGGAATATGATCCCGCTACATACAAAATGAAAATTGGTGTCAGGCAAAGTGGATTATATACTAATATGCCTCCCCTTTTTACGCTTACCATAATTGACATGGATGGGAACCAAAAGGATAAGCGATTGCCTGTAAAGGAGTATCTGCAAATTGTTGCTGCCTCAAATTTCAAGCAGCGTTCACGAATGACAATGTTATATTATCATGCCGAAGCTCTTCATTATGCAGTTATCGGCACACCAAACAAACATGAACAAGAACAGGGTTTTTTTGTAAAATACGGTGATGGAGGAGCAGACCTAATGCCAATTGGAAACCTGTATAAAACACAGGTATATCAACTTGCAGAATATCTGGGAGTTCCAAAAGGAATAATTGATAGAACACCTACTACCGATACATATTCGGCAGAGCAAACACAGGAAGAATTTTTCTTTCAGTTACCTTACGATCTGATGGACAGGTTCTGGTATGGTTTTGAAAACGGCTACCCTCCCGGAGAAGTAGCTGAAGTAATGGGCGAAACAGAAGAGCGCGTCGAAGCCCTGTTTAGGAACTTTGAGCGCAAAAAACAAACAACTGAGTATTTAAGAATGGCACCAATAAGGGATTATTATGGAGAATAAGGCGGAGAGCACAGGGCACAGAGCAGAGAGCAAAGAGAATGGGTATCTCAGTAGGAGCATTGTACAATTGAATAATTGAGATTTAAATATGGATGATTTTAGGTTTGAACAATTAGATATCTGGAAAGAAGCAATTCTGGTTTCTGACATCCTGTTTGATTATGCTGATAAAGCAGAAAAGAGGAAGCTTTATAAATTTGCAGAACAGCTACGAGCTGCAACAATGAGCATTTCAAACAATATAGCAGAGGGTTCCGGTTCTTTTTCAGATAAGGATTTTGCCAATTTTCTTAATATGGCACGCCGTTCTGTTTTTGAATGTGCTAATATTATATATCTTTTCTTACGAAGAGAAATAATAAGCCCTGAAGAAAAGAATTCAGTTTATCAAAAACTTGTTGTTCTTAGTAAGAAAATAACTAATTTCCGAAAAACTTTGAAGAAATCTTAACATTGAGCTCTGAGCCCTGAGTTTTTATCCTACAGCCTATGAACCTACAGCCTAATCACCTTCTTTCTTTTAGTGAGAAAACAAATAATTTTAGAAAAACCTTGAATAAATAAATAATTGCAAATAGCAATGACCACGGTACTCTGAGCCCTGCGCTCCTTGCCCTGCGCCTAATCTTTTTAGTATATGAATGCCTTCGACTACTTCTTCCAGAACACTTCCCAACTTGATAAACCATTCCTTGTTGGCAAGGAGGAAATCTCCTTCGGTGAACTTTACAATTCATCTATTAAACTAGCATCCTGGATAAGGCAGGAGCTCGGTAAAAAAAATAATATTTTACTTCTTTCGGTAAATAACAAATTCTTTCTTAATGCATATCTTGCCATAATAAAATCAGGGAATATATGTATCCCCTTAGACCCAAATATTGAGAAAGCTAATTTTAAATACATTTCTCAGTTAACAAACCCTGCACTAATATTTCTAACAAAAGATATTGAAAAAAATCTTAATCTTCATCAATATGAATGTGTTTATCCGGAAACTGAATTTTATAAAAAGAATGAAAAGATTGAGGAATTTGAATCGCATAAACATTTCAATATTGATGAATGTGCTGAAATAATTTTTACTTCGGGCTCCACAGGTAAACCCAAGGGAGTTATGATATCTCATAAAAACCTGATAGCAAACACTGAATCAATTATTGAATACCTTGATATAAGTGAGAAAGATCGAATGCTTGTGGTTTTGCCTTTTTATTACTGTTATGGTTTGTCATTACTGCACACTCATTTGCGCATAGGGGGATCAATTGTTTTTA
>JAYEGO010000269.1:0-3363 GCA_034659155.1 Bacteroidota bacterium
ATAGGTAATGCTTTAAAGTATTACGGAGGTGTACCGAAAGCAATCATATCAGACAATTTAAAATCAGCAGTAAGTCGCACATCAAGATACGAGCCCCAGATCAACAAATCATTAAAGGACTTTGCTTATCATTATGGGTGCGTAATCAACCCTACCCGGACTTATTCTCCCCAAGACAAAGCCCTGGTTGAAAATGCAGTAAATCTTGCCTATCAGCGGATTTATTATCCTTTAAGGAACATGACTTTCTTCTCGCTTGCGGAGTTAAACAAAGAAATAAGAAAGCTGCTTGCAGATTATAATAATGTACTCTTTCAAAGAAAAAAAGGCTCAAGAAAAGAGCTCTTTCAATCTATTGAGCGGGATCAGTTAAAGCCACTGCCATCCAGCGGGTATGAAATGAAAGATTATCGTAGGGCAAAGGTCCAGAGAATGGGGTATGTATATTTTTCACCTGATAAGAGTTACTATAGTGTTCCTCATCAGTATATAGGCCATCACACTCAAATACATTACACTAACAGTTGGGTTGAGGTGTTTTATAATCATCAACGTATTGCAAGCCATAAACGCAATTTCGGTATCGGATCTTATAACACAAAGAAAGAGCATCTTGCCAGCTCACATCAAAAATATAAACAGTGGAGCCCGGAATACTTCAAATCTTTGGCAAAACCTCATGGAGAGTCTGTAATGATGTTTGTAGAAGGCTTGCTTAATCAATTTGATTATCCTGAGATCGGCTATAAAAGAGCTATGGGGGTAATTCAATTACATAAACAATACGGTTCTGACAGGCTCAACAATGCATGTCAAAGAGCTTTATATGGTAATGCACTAAGTTATAACAGGATAAAAAACATCTTGAAAAACAATCTTGATAAAGAATATCAACACTTTGATGAGTTACAGCAGAAAAAAGCACATATCCCTAAGCATGAAAACATTAGGGGTTCAGCAGCATACAACTAACTAAACTTTAATATTATGAATAAGAATCAAACAATCGAAAAACTTAAAAGCATGCGACTTCATGCTATGGCAAACCTGTACCTGCATCACATACAAAACAACCAGTACAGTGACACTACACCGGACGAATACCTTAGTGTTTTGGTTGACCATCAATGGGAAGAAAGGCAAAACAATAAGATACAACGCTTGATAAAGCAGGCTTCTTTCAGGCAAAGAGCATCTATCGCCGATGTGGATTTTACAAGTGCAAGAAACTTAGAAAAGAATATGTTTAACCGCCTGTCAACACTGGATTTCATTACAAAAAGGGAAAATATAATCCTTACAGGCGCTTCCGGTGTTGGCAAAAGCTATTTAGCACAGGCATTGGGTCACCAGGCTTGTTTAATGGGCCTAAAAACCCAATATTTTATTACTTCCAGGTTGCTTAACCAGCTAAAGCTGGCTAAGGTTGATGGAACATATCAAAAAGAATTAAATAAACTATTGAAAAACGATTTGCTAATACTGGATGACTTTGGGCTAAAAGCTTTTGATAACCATGCAAGAGAGGCTCTGATGGATATTATTGAAGACAGGTACAACTCAAAATCAACCATTGTATCTTCTCAGATCCCTGTGTCGGCCTGGTATGAAATAATCGGTGAAGGGACTATTGCCGATGCCATCCTGGATCGGCTAATTAACTCATCTCACAGGATTGACTTAAAAGGAGAGTCGCTAAGAAAAAGTATTTTTAAAATGAATAATTAATGTATTTTGCAGCATCTTTTAGAGTGGCACCCTAAGACCGAAATCCGTGGCACGGTTAGACCGAAATACTCAATATGCGGTAAGGGCCCTTCCCTCGTCGCTCGCTATGCTCGCTCTGTGGTATGACCGGTAGATTTTTACAGGCTTTTGCTTGGCTTGCCCACACTTCGAAAATCGACAATCACCAAATCGACAATCGCCCAATCAAAAAAGGGCCTCGCAACCGCGATGCCCTTTTTTGCCGCTCCTCATCTTGGACTCGAACCAAGGACCCTCTGATTAACAGTCAGATGCTCTAACCAACTGAGCTAATGAGGAATTTTGCTTTAAAAGCGAGTGCAAAGATAGATATAATCACGAAAAAATCAATACTTTTTTAAAAAACATATCTCCAGCTAAAGTCTGTATTTTGAAACCCAGACCTTTTTGATTATCTTTGAGTTAAGCTTCAAGACTATAGCATTAATAATACAATATTCGCTTTCAACCAAAAACCCACCAATATGAAAAAGAGAAATTACATCTGCTGTTTTATTATCCTTCTGATACTTCCGGCAGTAAGCATGGGCCAATGGCAGGCTAATATGTTCAATAGCATCTCAGGTAGTGAGAAGCATTACAAGGTTTATTCCAACCTGAATCAATACCGCTATGAATTTGATGAGGATGGAATGAGCGGGGTTGTGATCGCCAATCCGGAAACGAATGTCACGGCCATAATGCTGTTAGATAAAAAAAAGGTTCATTATATAGCTACGGATGGCATGCAAAGCAGCATGAACGACCCGGTGCAGGCCTATAACAATTATAAAGCCAATGGTGAAGAAAGGATCATCGGAAATGAAACCATTGCCGGTTACGAATGCATCAAAAAAGAATTATACCATGGTGAGCAAAAGCTTTTCAGCCAGTGGTTTTCCGAAGAACTCAATTTCCCTGTTAAGCTGACAGGCCATTGGGCAGAAAATACCTATATGCAACTTAACGACATACAGGATTGGGATGTTGATCCTGCAATGTTCGTGGTACCTGATGATTTTCTTGAGGTTGACGAAAATCTAGATCCGGTAATCTCTGAACCTCCTCCCCCCTGATAATTGGGATAAAAAGTTTGCATTACCATAACATTCTTTGTATATTTACACATATTCAAATATGTAAGCTTGACGGATCTTACAAAATTCTATTTTCTCCAGATCGAAACTTAGTCCTTAACAAAACTTTCATTATTATGAAACATTTAAAACTATTACTCGTGGTAATTGCGGTTTTACTGGCTTTCACAGGATACTCTCAGGAGCTTCCAAGGCATGTGTTTAGTTCAGGGGGCGGCGATTACGAATCGGTTGTCATGCATGCTTCCTGGACAATTGGACAGGCAGAGCCCGTGGCAACAACCTCTCAGCCAACGGTCATTTTAAGTTCCGGATTTCAGCAATTCGATGATCAATTGGTATCCGTTAAGGAAAGAAGTGAGGAGAATGAATTCCTCGTTTATCCAAATCCATGCAGTGACTATGTTCACTTACAAATGGAATTTGATCAAGTTACAGAGATTACCTACACCATGTATGATTTCAGTGGGAAGGCCCTGTTCAGCAAAGACTTATCAGGACATCATTCTTACCAGGAGCA
>JAYEGO010000270.1:0-3359 GCA_034659155.1 Bacteroidota bacterium
CTTAACTTGACACTAGGCTTCGGTGGCAGGGAAAAGATTATCATACAGGGTTCCCATATAATCCAGGAACCTCTTAAATAACCTGAATGAAAGAATTAGGAATGAAAAAACTGTCATGCCCCATATAACAAGTACATTAACCCAATAAGTGTGCACATATTTACCAAAGATCATTTTTCTCGGTGCATAAAAGTGAGCCTTGACAAACTTAGATTCCGGATCCATATAGATAGGATTGAATTTCCTGATAAGTTGTCCGTCATATTCTATAACCCCTTTTGAATTTTTACGGTCTTCAACAAAATCCTTCAATTGGTCGTTCTCATATATTCTTTTACTACGTATAAATCCTTCCCTGTCTTCATCCTGCAAATTTGTAATGATCTCATTTCTTCTCAAATCATTGGCATTATAGACCTCAATATAATACAGTCTGAGAATACTCAGATAATTTCTGGCTTCTTCCAGAACCTTCAGGTTTACCTTCTCCGGATAAAGCTGATCGAGATACTTATAAGTGATTTTATCATTAATTATTAATTCTTTAGAGAACTCATTTCGTAAAACAAGAAGATCACTAGCAAATTCTTTTTGGAGTTCTTCAGTTTGCTTAGTCCCAAGATTTCTGATAAGGCCATCTGTTTTGTTTTTCAATTTGTTATACCAGTAGGTCTTCTTATAATTTGAGTTGCTCATTGCCTTATCATAGTGATAGAACTGTTTCTCATACTCATTTTCCATAAACTGGTAAACAGCCAGGCCTTCATATGCCCAACGGGTTGTGATAACTTCTCCGTAAAATGGGATTCTGCCCGGGGAGGAAATTGCAGGATTAAGTTTTTCAAACTTAACAATAATACCACTTAAAATGATCTGAGGAATAACCAGGAATGGTATAAGAATATATATTGTTACTACAGTCTTAAAACTATCTGAGATAACCAGTCCCATCATATTAGCCATTGTCCAGGTACTGAATAACATTAGCCAGTATTGCCAGTACATGCCATGAATCTCCATGATTGTATTCCCAATAAGCACAAAAGAAAGAGCTTGAATGGCTGAAATAATAAATTGGACAGCAACTTTGGAGAACAGGAAGCTATTCCAGCTTAAATTCAGGAAGGCTTCCCGTTTCAGGATTTTCCTGTCTTTAATAATTTCTTCAGCACTTACGGTAAGACCCATGAATATGGCAACAATTACCGACATAAATATGTATACCGGCAGGTTCTCATTATCTTTTAAAGTGTAGCCAAACTGGTTGGTTGCATCAACATTAAAATATCTTATCAGGAAAGCAAGAAAAAAAGCCAACACAGGTGCTTCCAGGAAGTTTATAATAAGATATTGAGTATTTGCCAATTTTGATAAAACATCCCTTTTTACATAAACCAACCATTGTTTAAAGTGGTTAGGGATTTTAAAATTTATTTCAGGAATTTTTCTTTTTCCAGTTAGTTTCCTGATTTTATTTTCAGAATATTCATTGAAATAGGCATTCCATTCAGCCGGGGATATCTTTCTTGTACCGGTTGTTTTACCAAATTCGTCCAATATCTGAGACTCAACGATGTTGAAAACCTGTTCGGGGTTTACATTACCACAGGTATGACATTCGCTTTCATTGAAGTTGGCGTGATGAATCCTTGATTTAAAATAGATAATGGAATCTATAGGATCGCCATTATAAATTGTAAATCCCCCGGTATCAAGAATTAGCAGACTATCAAACATCTTGAATATATCGGAGGAGGGTTGGTGTATGACCACAAAAACCAATTTTCCTTTTAATGCAAGTTCCTTCAAGAGATCCATGATATTCTCAGAATCTCTGGAAGACAATCCGGAGGTAGGTTCATCAAGGAATAATACAGCAGGTTCTCTGATTAGCTCAAGTGCAATATTCAGCCTCTTTCTTTGTCCTCCACTGATTTTCTTGTTCAGAGGACTTCCAACCAGAATATTCTTGATCTCAAGTAATCCGAGATTCCCCAAAACCCTGTTTACCGTTTCAGTGATTTGCAACTCTGAGTAATTATCAAAGCAAAACTTTGCATTGAAAAACAAATTCTGGTAAACCGTAAGTTCTTCAATAAGTAAATCATCCTGAGACACATGGCCAATGAGTCCCTCTATCTCGTCTTTTTCATTGTGAATATTGATCCCGTTGATCAACACCTCGCCACGTGTAGGTTTATTGCTTCCATTCAATACATTAAGAAGGGTTGACTTCCCTGCTCCACTGGCACCCATAATGCCCACCAATCTGCCTGATTCTTCTTCAAAACTTATGTCTCTTAAGCCTAATTTCCCTCCCTTGAATTTATATTCCAGATTTAAAGCCTGATAGATGATTTTATCTTTAATCTTGTCTGCCCTGAATTTCCCTACAATATCGGAGTAGTAGATGGGTTTTGATTTCCTGTCCCGTATTGAAGCCCCTGTATTAAATACATAAATTTTACCCTGTTGCAGGAGCTGACTATTCATGTAAATTTCAGATTCACCATAATATCTTAATAGATAAAGATTGGCAGAATCTATTTGGAGCACCCAGATTTGATTTTCAACTCCAGGGGTGTAGATATGCTTAATCTCTGTAACAGGAGCTTGTGAATTCCTGTCAATTAGCAATAGATTAGGGGTGGCAGGGATGTTGGTAAAAGAATTCAGGACAAATTCTTTAAGATTTTCAAATTCTGAGTTCTTAATATTAAAGGTATCTGATACCGTCTTAATAAATTCGAGCTCCTGCTCGGTAATTAACTCTTCTTCTGAGCTTGCAAATTCGAGCAACTGGAATAAAACAACCGCTTTTTGGCTTTGCGTGAGCTCTTCATTGATCTCTGTTCCTATTTTTAAAACCCTGACTGAACTGGCAGAGATCCTTCTCTTCTGTTTTTGCTTTTCTTTTTGTTTTTCCTGGTGCACATGGTAATAACCATCAAATACTTTGAGGTATGCTGCAACAAGTTCTTTATTGAGTTGTTTTTTTAGGAATGATTCAACAACATCCCGGCGATCGCTCTCATTGCTCTCAGGTCGGGCAATAATTGCAAACAACTGCATTAGGGCTTTCAGGATCTTTTCACTCATTCCTTACTTTCTAAAATGGAAATTTGAAGATACAAACATTTAAATTAATAAACTAAATAAAGAATCTTTTCTATGATTTAAAAAAAATGATAAAAAGTTAATTATGCAAATTTTATGACTAAATGATTGGGGCTTTATTCGTGAAACTCAATTTTCAAAAACATAGTGCATTGAAATTTGTAAGTTGAACGAATCCCGATAGTGTAGCGTATCGGGATAAATGAGTATAATACTCCGATGCTTGCATCGTTTTGAAAACA
>JAYEGO010000271.1:0-3352 GCA_034659155.1 Bacteroidota bacterium
CATCTCACGCCAGACCAGGGGATCTGCCCAGGGACGGATAGGATCGCAATAGGGCGGGACATAAAACCTTGCACCGTATGAACCCATCTGATGATGGTCGATATATGCTTGAGCAGGCCAATCAACATACATGGCCTGTGCAATATATTTAGACTCCTGCAGGTTCATATAATCGCCGTCTCGGTTATTATCATGTCCGCAGTATTTGTGGTAGAGCCATGGCATTCTTACTCCTTCGTATTTTGTACCTACAGTCTCCCTGTACCAATCAGTAATCATTACCTCCCCGTCGGGGTTCATACAAGGGATCATGAAAAAGAGGATATTGTCAAGAATTCGCTTTGTTTCATCATCATTTTTGGTAAGCAGATCATATGCCAGCTCGGGTGTCATTTGTGTGCCACCAACCTCGGATGCATGGAGTCCCATGGATTGAAAAATAACTGCTTTCCCCTCTTTTATATATTGTGTAATCATTTCCCGGGATGTTCCCTCCGGGTTGCTTATTTTCTTGTTAATATTCTGCAGTTCTTCCAGATTGGCCAAATTATCAGGCGAAGTGATCAGCACTATAAGGAAAGGATGGCCTTCTGATGAAGGACCCATATTTATCAATTGTATTCTGTCGCTTTCTTCTTCAAGCAGGTTGTAGTATTCAACAATTTTGTCCCACCGCGCCAGAACGCGGTCCTCCCCCATTCTGAATCCAAAAAAATCTTCAGGCGAAGTAATGGTATTCTGAGTGTAAGCTGGTAAGGTAAAGAACAGAAATACAAACAGATAAAAGACTGTGTGTAAACTGGACAGGTATTTGTTAGAAGGTTTCATTATCCTGGTTTTTAAGGGTTTATATTTAAAATAGAAATTACATATCTGGCAACATTAGCTTTTAGATTTTCTTTTTTTCTTTCTTCGCCCTCCAGAGCCTTTGCTACGACGGGTTTCTTCTTCTTCCAGTAGTGATCGCCAGTCGTGAGATTTATTTTCAGTGTTTTCCAGGGTGTATTTATAATCCTTTTTAGAAATGTCCATTCTTTGAATTGCTTTCCCCAGGTTCTTTTCAATAATATCAAGAAGTTCTTTTTCCTGTGAACTGCAAAACGAAACAGCCTGTCCTTTTTGACTTCCACGCCCCGTTCTGCCAACCCGGTGCACGTAGTTTTCTAAAGTTTCGGGCAAATCATAATTTACTACAAATTCCACATTTTGTATATCAATTCCCCTGGCACTTACATCAGTTGCAACTAAAACCTTTAATTCTCCTTTTCTAAAACTGTCCATAGTTAAGGTCCGCTCTTCCTGCAACTTATCGCTGTGTATGGAATCTGCTATTATTTCTACTCTTTCAAGAGCTTTCTTCACACGTTCTGCCCGTATTTTGGTCCTGACAAATATTAATATTTTCTTTTCAGAATTATCCTTTATCATAGCTTCTAGAAAGAACCGCTTGTCATCCATTTCAATAAAAGCTACAGCATGCTCAATATTTCTTGCTACAGGGTCTTTAGGTGAGATTTGAATGCGAATGGGATTGGTAACCAGGGAGTATGCAAGTTTCTTGATCTTTTCGTTGATAGTTGCAGAAAAGAAAAGAGTTTGTCGCTTTTTGGGAATGTGGCGCATTAAATCGTGTATGTCCTTAACAAACCCCAGGTCGAGCATATGGTCTGCCTCATCCAGAACCAAAATTTCTACTCTCTTTAAATTTAATGCTCCCTGGCTTACTAAATCAAACATTCTCCCGGGAGTGGCAATTAGAATATCCACTCCTTTGTTCAGCTGCTTAATTTGTGGTTCCTGATCAACACCACCGTGAATGCAAAAAGAGCTCACTCTTGTATGTTTTCCCAATGTTTTAAAAACAGAATCTATTTGCAAAGCCAACTCATGTGTAGGCGCCATAACCAGGCACTTTACACCATCCGGTCGACCGACAATTTTGCGTTCCTGCAGTATATGCAAAACAGGTATAGCAAAGGCTGCAGTTTTACCTGTACCAGTTTGCGAGATGGCTAAAACGTCCTCTCCTTTTAAGATTGGAGGAATAGATTTAAATTGAATATCGGTGGGTTTTTTATATCCCAGTTTAGAAATACTGGTTTTTATTCCTTCCGCTATGCGATATTGTTCAAATTTCATATATACTTATTATGGCCTAAAGATCAAGAAATAGAGATAAACTAGTGTTAAACAAGCTTACGCATGGCCACCCACTGTTTTAGCATATCTCTCGCATCCCTGGCAGGAGTACCCAAAACAGTTTTACCAGCCGGAACATCATTCATCACTCCGGAGCCTCCACCCACCACAGCACCCGAATGGATAGTCAAGTGGTCAACAATAGACGCGCTTCCACCAATAATAACACCATCACCCAGTGTGACAGAGCCGGCAAGGCCACTATTTCCGGCCATAATACATGAACGTCCCAGAACACAATTATGGGCAATCTGCACAAGGTTGTCGATTTTACAGCCATCCCCGATTATTGTGGAGCTAAACTTCCCACGATCAACACATGAGTTAGCTCCGATCTCAACACCATTACCTATTACAACATTTCCAATTTGGGGGATCTTTACAAGTCCCCTGCCATCTTCAGCAGGGCGGTATCCAAAGCCATCGGCACCTATACTTACATTATTGTGAAAAATGCAATAGCTCCCGATTTCGCATCGTTCTCGAATTACTGTACCAGGCCAGACAACAGTTCCATTGCCAATTTTTGTTTCATCAAGAATTGTAACATTAGGAAACAAAACTACCGCATCACCCAAAACAACATCCTTTCCTATATAACAGCCGGCACCAATTTTACAATCTTTACCTATAGTAGCTGATTCATGAACAACAGCTGTAGGATGGGTATCAATATCAAATTGAGGAGGGCCCGGATCAAACACTTCCAATAATTTTGCCATTGCCAAATCAGCATTCTTCACCTTGATCAACGCACGGTTCTCGCCAGGTTCAATTTCCAATTTTTCATTAACAATAGCGGCACAGGCTTTAGAAGTTTCCCACAGATGCACATATTTCTTGCTTCCAATAAAGCTAATATGATTATTGCCGGCCTTTTCCAACTCTTCAGGTCCGCTTATTTGCTGACTGGTATCCCCAACCAATTCGCCTTCTAAAATCTCATTAATTTCTTTGATGGTAAACAATTTCATAGATTCCTCCTCTATTAATATGGTTTTTAAAACTGCATCGGTATAAAACTATAAAAAACAGGGAGACTATTTTTAATTTTTACTCAACACTTATCAAATGTTTCCATTATTTCTCTTTTCTCATTAACCCGCTTTATTCATACAAAAGCGAAGCGAATTGTATGAATCCCGAAAATTAT
>JAYEGO010000272.1:0-3347 GCA_034659155.1 Bacteroidota bacterium
CCTGTCTACCAGTGTGGTTTTTCCGTGGTCAACGTGAGCAATAATTGCTATATTTCTTATTGATTGCATCGTTCTATTTTTTGAAGTCGCGAAATTACATTTTTTTTATGAATTAATGAAATATTATAATCCGGTAAAAAATGCCTATGGATAAAAGCCGTAAATTGTCTAACCTCTACGAGGTAGCAAAACAAATGGTACTTACAATTTTGCTACAATACCTTATCGCCTACGGCGAATTCCCCTAGGGGATAAACTATTTTTACCGGACAATTATGTACCTGCTGTTTCATTTTATTTGTCCCGGAATTCACTTATCTTTCACCCTCTGTTTTTGAATGTGTTTAAACCTTTTACCTGAGAAACTCAAATGATTGTAGCCCTTACAGGTGCCAGCGGACACATAGGATCAAATCTGATAAGAGAGCTTCTCTCACTCGGGCATAAGGTAAAAGTCCTGCTTCATAAAGATAATCGTGCATTTGAAGGGCTTGATATAACTGTAGTAAATGGAACCCTGCACCAAAAAGAATCTTTAGTAAAACTATTTAAGGGTTCAGAAATAGTATTCCATCTGGCAGCCCTGATATCTATAGCTAAGAACGGAATGGATGAGCTTACAAGGATTAATGTGGAAGGAACAAAACATGTAATTGAATGCTGTAAGCTTGCGGGAGTAAAAAGACTCGTCCATTTCAGCTCCATTCACGCATTATATACGGAAAAACATTGCTCTAAACTCGACGAATCCAGTCCCTTGAATCTGGAGAGCAAGATTCCATATGAAAGAACCAAGGCAATTTCCGAACATGTTGCTCTGGAGGAGGCTTATAAAAATGGCCTCGAACTGGTTGTTGTGAATCCAACTGCTGTTATCGGACCATGGGATTTTGGGCCCTCCTATCTTGGCCAGTTTCTTATTCGCTTGTGCCAGGGAAAAATTCCGGCACTGTTGCATGGTGGATACAATTGGGTAGATGCAAGGGATGTTTCAAAAGGAGCTATAGCAGCTGCCATAAAAGGTGTTTCAGGAGAGCGATATATTCTTTCAGGAACCTGGGCAGATCTCAAAACCTTTGTAGGAATATGGAGTGAAGTTACCGGGCAGGATATTTCTTTACCACTTCTCCCCCATGCACTGGCAAGAATTGGAATTCCATTTATTCAATTATGGGCGAAACTAAACAAGAATCATCCTCTCTACACCAAAGAATCTTTAGAGATAATCAGAACCGGATGCAATAACATCCCCTATACGAAAGCCCAAAAAGAATTGGATTATTCGCCTCGTCCTCTTATCGAAACCCTGAAAGACAGCTATTCATGGTATAAAACAAATTCATATATTTAGGCGTGGAATTAATATCGGAGCATACATTCAGGAAGAAACAAACCACAAAAAAAGGTCCGCAGCAAAAGGCTTAACCTAAGAAAATCATTCATCGGACCGCATATATAGAGCAGAACTATTGTAGCTCCGAAAACACCTACACTTACCAGTTTTTTTTGGTTCGGGCAAAATGTTGTAACTTGTATTGATATGACCTCAATATATTGATTATAATTCCTCATTAAATCCATAAGTCATGAAAGCACATGCCAAAACCTCAACCCTTCTTATTTTCTTTCTTATCTTTTTCTCACTCATCACTCAACACTCATCACTCAACACTCTCTTCGCCCAGGCCCCGCAAAAGTTTAATTACCAGGCGGTGGTGCGTGATGGAAATACACTTCTTGTTGATAAAACCCTGGATGTAAAATTCGAGATCCTGCAGGGAAGCGCAACAGGTTCTGTTGTGTGGGATGAAACACAGACAGATGTAAGCACAAATTCCCTGGGATTACTGATTCTAAAAGTTGGAGATGCAAATAATCTGGATGTAGACTGGAGCTCCGGACCCTATTATTTAAAGGTTCAACTCAATTTGAAAGATGGAAATGGCCTTAGGGAATTTGGCAATGTAGAACTACTTTCTGTGCCTTATGCTTTGCATGCTACTGAAGGGATAGATGCAGATGCTGATCCCGCCAATGAATTACAGACCCTTACATTAACAGGCACCAACCTGGCAATAAGTGATGGCAACACCCAGGACATGTCGGCTTTGATAAATGATGCTGATGCAGACGTATCAAATGAAATTCAGGACCTGGTATTATCGGGAGATGAATTGACTCTGTCAATGGATCCCACGCCTGTAACAATAGACCTTAGCTCCTATTCAGATAATCCATGGACAATTAATGGGGCTTCAGATGACACATTATTGTTTGGGGGAAGTGTAGCCATTGGTTCAGGTATGCCCGGTGGCAGCAAGCTGGCGGTACAGGGAGATAATATTGCGGATGAAAAGGCATTATTCGAGGTAAAAAGGCAGGATGGACAAACGGTATTTGCCGTATACAACTCGGGAGTACGAATGTATGTTGAGGAAGGAGAAGAAGCTAAAAGCCGAAAAGGTGGTTTTGCGATAGGTGGCTTCACACCCGGAAAAGGAGAAACCGGGAAATACTTCCTTGTAAGCCCGGACAGTGTTAGAATATACCTGGACACTGCCACAGCAAAAAGAAGAAAGGGTGGTTTTGCCATTGGTGGCTACACCCCGGGAAAAGGAATGGGTCAGGAATATTTGAGAGTAACTGAAGACAGCACAAGGATTTATATTGATAATACCGCAACAAAAAGAAGCAAAGGGGGATTTGCAATAGGTGGATTTACACCAGGAAAGGGCCCGGCTACGGATTTCATGAATATGTCACCCGATAATTATTTCATTGGGCATGAGAGTGGGAAATCAATAACTTCTGGCCTGTATAATTCGTTTATGGGCTACCAGGCCGGAATAAATACAAAAGAGGGAGCCAATAATATTTTCCTGGGTTTTAATGCAGGATATAATAATACCGGCTCATCTACAGATACACGATTCGGAAGCCATAATATTTTTCTGGGTAATGAAAGTGGTTTTAATAATGACCGAGGTTACCGCAATGTTTATATAGGTTACAGGTCAGGATATAATTCAATTTTTTCATATAATAACACCTTTGTGGGTTATAATTCTGGCCAGGGGAATACCAGTGGCTATAGCAATGTATTTGTTGGTGATGACGCAGGAAGATCAAATACATCTGGATTTTATAACACATTCGTTGGCTCCCAAAGTGGTTTCTTCAATACCACTGGAGTATTTAACACCTTTCTTGGTTATGCAACTGGTAAAGCCAATGCCACAGGGAATTATAATGTTTTTATTGGTAAGGAAAGCGGAACTATGAATACCACAGGATCATTCAATGTTTTTATGGGAAATGAATCCGGAATGTATAACGTAGGTGGAAGT
>JAYEGO010000273.1:0-3326 GCA_034659155.1 Bacteroidota bacterium
TCGGTAGTATAAAAATGGTCTGAAATATCTATTTCCTGACCAAATTCTTCTATTGCTTCTCTTTTTAGGCAGTCTACAGGTCCTTCCCCAAAGTTTAATCCTCCCCCCGGGAATTTTGTCATTTTTGTGCCCAGGCGAAATTCATCGCTTAGTAAAACCTCGTTTTTATTGTTGATGATAAGAGCGTATACGCGGATAATAAAGTGCTTAATTTTCATAAGGTGTTTTTTTATTGGAAAGACTCTGTCAGGTCCTACGAATCCTGACAGATCTTTACTGCTTTTTCGAATTCATCAGGATGGATCCAGTTTATTTTCGGATCGCGCTTAAACCAGGTAATTTGCCTTTTTGCAAAGTGCCTGGTATTTCTTTTAATCAGCTCAATTGCTTTTGCCCTGTTTATATCACCATCAAAATACGAAAACAATTCCTTGTATCCTACTGTATTTAGCGCATTCAGTGAGCGTAAGGGGTAAAGCTTACGTGCTTCTTCAATCAATCCAGACTCCACCATCAGGTCAACACGACGGTCGATTTTTTGATACAATATCTCCCGCGGCAAAGCCAAACCGATTTTCAATATTCTGAATTCTCTATGTTTTTTCTTTTTGGTGAGGAATGAAGAATACGGCTTTCCTGTCATGATAGAAATCTCAAGACCTTTCAATATACGATTGGGATTTTTAAGATCCACAGTCTTATAGTATTCCGGGTCCAGAAGTTTTAATTGTATCCTCAGACTTTCTATCCCTTCTTTTTTGTATTGTTCCTGTAGTTTCATCCTGATTTGAGGATCAACAACTGGTAATTCATCAATTCCTTCACAAACCGCATCAATATACATTCCTGAGCCACCTACCATAATTACCTGAGAAAATTTGGTAAAAAATTCTCCCAACAGTGAAAGGACTTCTTCCTCAAACATGCTGGCATTATAATAGTCATGAATAGAAAGATTTCCTATGAAATGGTGTGGCACAGTGTTCAGCTCAATTTTTCCGGGTGTAGCTGTCCCAATTTTCATCTCCCTGTACATCTGACGGGAATCAGAGGAAATGATTTCAGTATTAATTTTTTGGGCAAGCCTGATGGCAAAATCTGTTTTCCCGGTGGCAGTTGGACCAAGTATTGTAATTAAGGTATTATTCATTTTAATGCGAGTAAAAACTTAATTGTATCGATTCCATCTGCATATTCCCGGAGTTCAGGTTCCTGTGCCTTCCCAAATGGAATATAGCCATTTCCCACAACACATTGTATCTGATCTTTGTAAAGGGAGATTATCTCGTGAATGGTATTCTTTAAATATTCCTGGTAAAATATAGTGCCAATAGGGGAGGACAGGCCAGTATTGTTCTTAAAAATCAAGAAGCCTGAATCTGTAAAATTGACATTTCCCATATTGGCTATTGCAAGTTGATATTTATAATTATTTCGATATCCCTGATGGTCAAGTTGTGATTTATAATCTTTAAAAGCCAGAATAAGAGGTTTAAGACTGTAAGATTCGGGTACATATATCTTTGACACATTTCGACAGCCCAAACCAAAATAGCTGAAAACATCCTTAGCCAGTTCTTTCAATTGAATAGCTGTTTCACTTCCATCCAGTACAGCAATACCATTCCTGTTCTTACGAATCAGAGTAGGCAGGTTTTTAAAACTATAATTGAAATATCTGGCTGTATTATCTGATCCGGTTGCTATCAAAGCGTCAATATTATCGATATTTTCATCAAGGAACCGGATTTGATTTTGATATTCTGGCTCAATATAGGTTAGAATTTTAGAAATGAATTTCAATAGTCCGCCTTCCCGGCGTGATAACTTTCCGATAAATATATTATTAGTGATGAGTACAGAAAGAAAATCATGAAAACCAACCAGGGGGATATTCCCGGCAATAATGACGCCAATTTTTTTTCTTCCGCTTGCCTGTTTCAGGTCAGGATAGAATGCCAACCATTTTTCAAGCATATAAATATCCAGGGATCTACTTATGGCCAGCAGGGCATTTTTTACCTGTTCAGGAGTAAACCATGAGTTAAGGGAAGTGATATTTTTCTGCAAATCCTGGAAATTTAAAGCCAGAGTTTGTTCTGATTTACCGCTATTTAAGTTTCCGGAAGCAAGTCTGCCAAGAATTTTTCCTAATTCAACAAAACTATCAATACGCTTGTTTAGTGGCAGGGTCATGATTAAAATTCTAAAATGTGAAGGTATTAAATTTCCACAAATTCAGAATGTATGGATGATATTTTGCCTGTCACCTCCCTAAGCCTTAGCCTCTGCCTTAGCCTGAATGAAATATGTAGTGCAATCCTAATTAATATATTTTCTTATTAATATATGAAGCTATGTTCTTATATTTGATAGTTCTAATTAATCCATCTAATGAGAAATATTATTATTACAATCGCTATACTATTGATAAGCACAATTAATGTTGAGGGCCAGCGATTAGGAATTAGCGGAGGATTAGATATTTTAAGTGCAAATTACAGTTACAATGGTGATTACCAAAAAGCAAACGGGCAGATGGGGTTTCATGTGGGAATGGTCATTGAGTTTAAGCTTTCCAATGCTTTTGCCCTTGGTACCGGATTGATCTTTTCTGAAAAAGGCTTCCAGGAAGATTACCAGATCCCCGATAAGGATAAAACTACTTTTTTTTATATCGATATCCCTGCCTTGCTTCTTTATAAAATTCATGCTGCTTCCAATCAATTGTATTTTTATGCCGGTCCATATTTGGGACTGGGCTTATTTACCAATCTTACAGGACAGAATTTTTATATGGAAAGTGGCTTCGGTTCAGAACCTGAACAATACCTGAAATATGATCTGGGGCTGAAACTTGGAGGAGGAATTGAACTGGATGCCTGGAGATTTGGACTTTCTTATAATATGGGATTGCTGGATATCAGAAATGCTGATGATACAAGCGTGAAAAATATAGTTCTGGGAATAGATGTTGCCTATATGTTTGGAGGGCGGTAACCATCCGGCCTTCATTTTGATCTACTGCTTCGTTTAAACTTTCTATAGATGCTGAAACCACCTGCCTGCCTCTGGGAAGTGTAATACTTCACAATTTCTATAACAACTATCCTTGATTTATTAGTCATTATCCAAACTTTTTTGGATTCTTTTTAGTCACTAAGAAAATCAACAATATACCCTGAATGGGGTAAAACTTTAAATAACCTCCGGTGAAACCGGGGGTTACAGGGACAACAAGACATCAGCCCTGAAAGGGTTGAATATTAATGCTACACTCATTTTTATTCAACCCCTTTCGGGGCTGCAGTATTTTTTCCATTTCG
>JAYEGO010000274.1:0-12878 GCA_034659155.1 Bacteroidota bacterium
TGATGATAAGGAGTTCGAATCCCATATTATAACCTGGAATTATTTTACCAGAATAGTGACTGGCAACGAAAGTAAGCACAGGTGCAAGGACAGCTACGTATGGTACAAGAGAGTCTCTTACTTTCCATTTGGTAAAAAGCCCAAAAGTATATAAACCAAGTAATGGTCCATAAGTATATCCTGCAACTTTAAAAACAGCAGTAATCACACTGTCATTATTGATAATCCTGAATACAATAATCACTAAAAACAAAAGCAAAGAAAATCCAATATGTACGAACAACCTGCTTTGCGTTCTCCGCCGTTCAGGAAGCTTTTTCAAATTCAGAAAATCCACACAAAAAGATGTAGTTAAGGCAGTAAGTGCAGAATCGGCACTGGAAAAAGCAGCAGCTATTATTCCCAACAAAAATACTATTCCAACAAATGGAGAGAAATGCCGAAGTGCAAGTATCGGATAAAGGTCATCAGACCGCTCAGGAATAGCAATTCCTTTTTCCGCCGCATACAGGTATAGAAGTAGTCCAAGACTCAGAAATAAAAAATTTACCGGAACCAGGATCCCGCTAAACCAATACATGTTCTTTTTTGCTTCAGCTAAATTTTTACAAGTCAGGTTTTTTTGCATCATATTCTGATCGAGTCCTGTCATTACAATGGCAATAAATGCACCCGAAAAGAATTGCTTCACAAAAAACTTTGAGCTTTTCCAGTCCCACACAAATATTTTTGAATATTTATGATCTTCAATTGTGGTAACCAATCCGGAAAATGACAGGTTCAAAGTCTTAGAAACTACAACCACAGTAATTGCAACAGCCAGAAGCATAAAAAAGGTTTGCAAGGTATCTGTCCAGACAATGGTTTTGATCCCTGCCCTGAAGGTATAAATCCATATCAATAAAATTGTAATGGTAACTGTAACGACAAAAGGAATGCCATAGGCATCAAAAAAAGCAATTTGCAATACCCCGGCTACCAGGAATAATCTTAATGAAGCACCCATAGTTTGCGAGAGGAGAAAAAATAAAGAGCCTGTTTTATATGTTTTTATTCCAAACCTCTCATCCAGATAAGTATAAATGGTTATCAGGTTGAGCCGGTAGTACATAGGCATTAATACATTGGCTATTACAAAGTAACCGAGTAAATACCCAAGAACGAGCTGAAAATAGGAAAATGCCTTATATGTTGGTTCGGCCGATGAAATCACAGCCCCTACTTCTCCCGGAATAGATATAAAGGTTACTCCGGAAAGTGATGCTCCAATCATTCCAAAGGCCACTACAAACCAGGGAGACTGACGGTTCCCGGTAAAGAATGTTTCATTACTTGTGCTTTTGGAAGTAAGATAGGAGATAAAAATAAGGATGATAAAATATCCGGCAATGATGCTAAAAACCAGGATAGGACTCATAAGAATAATGATTATTGATTATTGAATAATGAATAATGATTAATGATTAATGATTAATGATTAATGATTAATGATTAGTGATTAATGATTAATGATAATAATTAACTGACGAATATATAATCTACAAGATTAATAAAAACATTTAAACGAAAAAATTGCTTTGCCTGCTAAAGGATACTATTTTTGAAGCACAATTTAGATAAAAGTAACAACCATGTCTCTCAATCAATTTCCTTCCCGCCTGCTTGAAGATTCTGTGGAAGAATTTTCCAGATTGCCTGGAATAGGGAGAAAAACAGCTCTTCGTCTGGTACTTCATCTGCTCAGACAGGATGAGAAAGAAGTACAACATTTTGGTAATACCCTTATCAAACTAAAGGAAAACATACACTACTGCACAAGTTGCAATAATATTTCTGACACAGATATTTGCAGTATTTGTGCAAACCCGGGTAGAGATCAGAAAAGCATTTGCATAGTTGAAAATATACAGGATGTAATGGCCATTGAGAACACCCACCAGTATTATGGAATATACCATGTTCTTGGAGGCATCATTTCACCAATGGACGGGCTTGGTCCTGATGATCTGAAGATTGACATCCTGGAGGAGAAAATTAAAAACCATGAGGTCAAAGAATTGATATTTGCCTTGAGAACTACAATGGAGGGAGATACAACAAATTTTTACCTGTATCAGAAATTCAAGCCTTATGAAATTAAAATTACCACACTTGCCAGGGGAGTTTCTGTGGGAGATGAAATTGAATATGCTGATGAGGTAACCCTGGGAAGATCTCTGATAAACCGAACTCCCTTTGAAAATTCTCTTTCTCTATAATAAGCTTGATCTATTCGAATGCACTCCGGGGTTCATTCTTTTCAAACTAAAGAATTATTCATGTTTTCTGTATTATCTTTGAAATCAAAGTAAATTGCAATATGGATCTATCTGTCATTATAGTAAATTATAATGTAAAATACTTCCTGGAACAATGCCTTCTCTCAGTCAAACAGGCTCTTACAGGAATTAATGGCGAGATAATTGTTACGGACAACAATTCCGTAGATGGATCCTGCCAAATGGTCAATGAAAAATTTCCGGATATTCGGCTTATCCGGAACCGGGAAAACCTGGGCTTTTCAAAAGCCAACAACCAGGCAATAAGCCAGGCAAAAGGGAAGTACATACTGGTATTGAACCCTGATACGGTTGTTGAAGAAAACACATTCCAAAAATGCATTGATTTTATGAATCAGCATCCTGATGCAGGGGCATTGGGGGTAAAAATGATTGATGGAAAAGGTAAATTTTTACCTGAATCTAAAAGGTCCCTGCCCACACCGGCTGTGGCATTTTTTAAAATTTTCGGCTTATCCAGATTATTTCCACGCTCTCAACTTTTTGGCAAATACCATCTGGGATATTTAGATCCAGAAAAAACTCATTCCGTTGAGATCCTAACAGGAGCATTTATGTTTCTACGCAAAACTGTAATTGATAAGATTGGCCCTTTTGATGAAGACTATTTCATGTATGGAGAAGATATTGATCTCTCCTACAGGATCATAACTAATGGCTTTAATAATTACTACTATCCTGAAACAAGAATTATTCATTACAAGGGAGAAAGCACCAGGAAAGGCAGTCTCAACTACGTAAGCTTATTTTATAAGGCAATGATCACTTTTGCCAGAAAACACTTTTCCAGGAAAAATATCAGACTTTTGTCATTTCTTATATCCCTGGCCATTTACTTTAGGGCCAGTCTCTCCATAGCTAAAAGAATCTTTCTTGCTTCTATCCTTCCGGCACTTGATATCCTGGCAATCTATACAGGTTATATCCTCATAACACCGGCCTGGGGGAGATTGAAGTTTGGGAATCCCGGTCATTACCCCGATTCATTTATGCAGTTTCTTGTTCCTGCCTATATTGCCATCTGGATTTTATCGGGTATTTTTTTCTCAGCTTATTCCCGGCCAATTCGTCTTCTCAGGCAGGTAAAAGCAATTGTTACCGGGAGTTTGATAATCCTGCTTATTTATGCACTATTGCCCAATAGCCTGAGATTCTCCAGGGCACTGATTTTGCTGGGTGCTATTTGGAGTCTCGGTGCAGGCTTATTGATTCGTGTAGGTCTCCATTTTTTTGCTGGAAATCATTTTAAACTTTATAATTCCAGGAAAAAGAAAATCCTAATTGCCGGAAATGCCGGAGAAACAAAAAGAATCATAACTCTTTTGAATCAGATTGGCCTGGTTCCAGAGTTTATCAAGACTGTTACGCCGATTAATGGGAAAACAAAACAAGCTCATCCCGGAGACATATCACAAATTGTTGAGATTGTAAACTACTTTAAAATTGACGAATTAATTTTTTGCTCCCAGGACATCAGCATAAAAGAAATTATTTCATGTATGATTAAGCTTGAAGAATACCCCCTGGAATTCAAAATTGCCCCCCCTGAAAGTCTCTCTCTTATTGGCAGTAATTCGAAGGATCTTCAGGGGAACCCGTATTTTTATGAGATAAATACTATTGGGGAGAAATCAAATCGTCGCAAAAAACGAGGACTGGATATTCTGATGTCAATTGTTTTCCTTACACTGTATCCTGTTCTATTTGCAGCAGTTCTAAACCCGGGAAACTTCTTTAAAAATATTTTTCGGGTATTAGGCGGGAAACTCAGCTGGGTAGGATACCATAGCACCTCAAACGATCTTTCCTTACCACAAATCAGAAAGGGTGTTCTTAGCACTGTAATGAAATCTAAGGCAGGCCAGTTATCAGATCAGGAAGTTGAAAAAGCAAATATGAATTATGCCAAAGATTATAAAATCTATCTTGATTTATATCTGATCCTGAATGGTTTGAAGGAATTGGGAAAGGATTGACAGAATTCTATAAAATTCATAATTTTTTTTGTACTTTTACGCATTATTTAGACTAAATAAAAGTATTTCAAGATGGCGAAAATGGAGATTCTCCTTCCGTCTATGGGGGAAGGTGTTATTGAAGCAACAATCACGAAGTTCCTTGTTAATATTGGTGATCATGTAGAAGAAGATGATTCCCTGGTGGAAGTTGCAACCGATAAAGTAGATTCTGAAATTCCTGCTCCGGAGGCCGGGACTATTAAAGAACTAATCCTTAAAGAAGGTGATATTCCCAAAGTTGGTGAATTACTGCTCATTATGGAAACAGAAGGAGAGGAACCAGAGCCAAATCGGCCTGAAGTACTTAAAGAAGTTGAAAAAGTCACCTTCGATCCGGTTGCTGAAGAAACCATCTCACAGGAAGTACAGGAAGCACAGGAAGCACTTCAAGCCACTTCAGGTACAAACAGCCGTACACCATCAGGAAAATTCTTGTCCCCCCTTGTGCGTAAAATGATTAAAGAAGAAGGTATTTCCATCGATAAACTTGATGAGATACAAGGAAGTGGTTCCCATGGAAGAATTACAAAGGCAGATATTATGCAGCTTCTTGATGGGCAAGAATCTGAATATTCAGCACAACAAGGTGCCTCTGACCCTGTGTTGCAGGCAAACAGTAAGAAAAGTATAACTGAGCCCGTACCGGACATAAGTCAGAAACCCATACCTGCCGGAGCAAATGAAGAAATTGTTGAGATGGACAGAATGAGACAACTCATTGCTGAGCATATGGTTCATTCCAAAAAAACATCTCCCCATGTTACCTCTTTTGTAGAAGCCGATGTAAGTGATCTTGTTAGGTGGAGAAACAAAGTAAAAGATGAATTCCTTAAAAAGGAAAACCAAAAAATCACATTCACTCCCTTGTTTATTGAAGCTGCTTCAAAAGCTCTCAGGGACTTCCCCATGGTAAATGTTTCAGTAGATGGTTCAAATATTATCGTTAAAAGGAATATAAATATTGGTATGGCTACGGCTCTGCCATCCGGAAATCTGATTGTTCCGGTAATTAAGAATGCAGATGAAAAAAACCTGCTAGGTCTGGCTAAATCAGTTAACGATTTGGCAAACCGTGCACGGGGAAATAAGCTCAAACCTGATGAAATCACAGGAGGAACCTTTACAATTACAAATTTCGGTTCTTTTCAGAATCTCACAGGCACTCCTATTATCAATCAGCCCGAAGCGGCTATACTCGGTGTTGGAGCAATTGTAAAAAAGCCCGCAGTCATTGAAACTCCTATGGGAGACAGCATTGGTATCCGGCACAAAATGATTCTCTCTTTGTCATATGACCATCGTGTTGTTGATGGTGCCCTGGGAGGAATGTTCCTGAAAAGAATAGCGGATTATCTTGAACAGTTTGATATCGAAAGAACAGTTTGAGTATTAAAAACTGGCACTTAACACCTGAAAAAACAATTTCATCATATTAATTTCATATCTTTCGATTTAATTTCTATTTTCGTATGCATAATGATCAATATATGAAAAGGATCTATCTTACCTTCTCCATATTCTTTTTGTTCATCTTCACACCCCTGTTCGCTCAAAGTAAAGCAGAGATAAAAGAACTTTTTAGCGAAGCAGAATCCTATTTTCTTTTTGAAGAATATAATGAGGCTTTGCCCATCTACAGGGATTTATTAAGATTGTTTCCTGAAAATAATAAGCTGAATTACAGAATTGGCATCTGCTATCTAAACGCACCAGGCGACAAAGAACTGTCGATCAGCTATCTGGAAAAAGCAATTACTGACATCAACCCTAAATACAAAGAAAGATCAATCAAAGAAACCGGGGCTCCACTCGATGCCTATTTTTATTTAGGAGATGCCTACAGGGTAAACAACATGCTGGAAAAGGCCATTGAAACTTATACTTATTTTAAGGATAATCTGGATGAAAAAGTGTATGATGTAAATATTGTTAATCACCAGATACGAACCTGCCAAAACGCAATTAAGCTTCAGAAAACGCCTTTGTATATCAGCTATACTAATCTTGGGGGGACAATAAACACTCGCCGGTCCGATTTCAGTCCGGTTATTTCAGGGGATGAAAAGACTCTTGTTTACACTCAGAAACTAGCTTTTTATGATGCCGTTTTCTTTTCAAGAAAAGTGGATGGTAAATGGACAAATCCCATAAACCTGACACCAGATTTTGGCATTGATCAGGATTTTTACTCTTCTTCTCTTTCCTTTGACGGAAAAACTCTGTACCTGTATAAGAATGATAATTATGATGGGAATATTTACACAAGTAAATATGTTGATGGGCGCTGGCAACCAGTTGAGAAATTAAATGAGAATGTCAATACAAAGTACTGGGAATCTCATGCCTGTGAATCGAAAGATGGCAAGATTCTATATTTCACCAGCAACAGAAAAGGAGGTCATGGAGGACTTGATATTTACAAATCTGAAAAGGACAGTCTTGGCCAATGGGGTGCCCCAATGAATCTTGGATCTAACATCAATACCGAATATAACGAGGAAACTCCTTTCATTAGTGCTGACGGGAAAACCCTGTATTTCAGTTCCTATGGTCACTTCAATATCGGGGGATATGATATTTTCTATTCTTCCTTGTTTGAAAATGATGAGTGGAGTACACCTCTGAATATGGGTTACCCTATTAACACTCCCGATAACGACCAGTTTTATCAACCTGTCGGGGATGGCTATTATGCATATTACTCTATGTTTTCTGAATCGGGTTTCGGAGAAATGGACATATTCCATCTGGCAATCTTTTCAGATGAACACCCCAGGAAGTTCCTGTTAAGAGGTCTTGTTTCTATGGGGTCTGTACCTCCTGACCTTCTTACCGGGGTAAATATTCATGTCATCGAAAGCACTAAAAAAGATACTAATACAGTACTGAACCCTAATGCTGAAGGTGAATATAGCTTTGTTGTGACTGCCGGTGAATACGATTTATTATTCGAAGGAGAAGGAATTGAAACTGTTAGCCAGCATATCTCACTACCTGTATACCTGGAAGATTCTGTGGTGGTGGTGTCTCAGACCCTTCTTACCCTTTTAGATGTATCAGCAGATCTACAGCTGATGGATAGCACATATAATTTTGAAGATGACACTATTGATATTGCACTTCAGGTAGAACCAGGGGCCATTCTCCTGGTTGAGTCTTTCCGGGATACAAGTCTTAGTTCATCACAAGAATTCCTTATGAAGGACTCTCTCTATACTTACAGGTATAAAACTGTTGAGGGAGAAAACAACCTGCAGTTTACACTTACCGATAAGTACGGAAACACTGAAACCAAAACCCTTAACTTCTTTGTTCCTGTTGCTGCACCTGTTATTGCAGTAATAGAAGATGAGGGGGAAGTGGATATTGTTGATGAGTTTATAGTAAGTGATGATGTAATACTATTCAGAAACCGCCTGAGTCATTTTGCAGAAGGTGATTTGAAAACAACAATTGATGAAGTCGATCTCGCTGAGAATAAAATTTCCAGCTCAGATATGTTTGTCACATATTTATTAGATCAGGCAGATCAACATGATTATTCAAAAGAAGATGTTGACAATCTATTATTCTTAATCGCTGCACGCAATAATAGGAATTTGCATCATTATTACGCAAACCTCAAGGACAATTCCTCAGGAGAACTTGAAACCTTACTGGATACTCTTCAACTGGATGAAAACAATATTTCAAATATTAACCAACTGAATGATTATCTGGCCACCCTGGAAGCTGGGATTATATCAAGTGAAGTTCAGCAGGCCATGACTAGAATGGTGTCTGAAGAAGACCAGCAGCTGGCCAAGATGAGGAGTATTCTGGACTCTCTTGCGCAAGGAGATCTGAAAGAAGTGCTTGATGAACTTGAACCTGAAAAAGAGGAAATTTATTCCACTTATGAACTAATAGCATTTCTGACAGAAAATGCAGCATTGCTTGGATATACTGAAGAAGAACTGGCATTGCTTCTGGCAAAACTTGCAGGAAATGGGAATTCTGATGTTGATAATTTCTTAAGCCGAATGCTTGATGCGGCACAGCCCGGAAATCTTAGAGCTGCCCTTGAGAATCTTGACCTGAAGAAGGAGAGAATAAACAGCATAGCAGACCTCATTCAATATCTGTTGGATCATAAAGACGAACTTGGATTTTCCAGTGCCGACCTGATGAACCTGCTCATTGATATGATTTCTGAAACAGATATTGATTTGACAAAAATTAAAGATTTGATCCAGGAAGAAGAAAAGGGAGGAATGAGCACAGCAGGCAAAGTTGGAATTTTTGTTCTTATCACATTGGCAGCTTCCGCCATTGTAATCATAGTATGGAAACGAAAGAAAAAGAAACAAGAATAAAAGCCAATTCATAAGAATATTTTCAGAAAGCCGGTTTTAAAATCGGCTTTTTCTTAATTTGTTACATGCAATAACTATACTTCCAATATATTTATTAAATTTGTTATTTGACCTCTGTATTAAACTATACACATATGAAAAGGATCATCTTCATTATCACTCTGGCAAGCTTTGCAGTATCTGCATTCAGCCAGGATTCAAAAGAAATTAAAGAGGCTTTCCTGGATGGAGAATATTTTCTGGCCTATGAGGCCTATCTTGACGCCCTGCCATTTTATCAAATAGTCTATGATCAGGACCAGGATAATGCCAATATTAATTATAAGATTGGACTTTGCTATGTAAACATGGCAAATCAAAAAGAAAAGTCTATTGCTTTCCTGGAAAAAGCCATAACCAATGTTACGGATGACTATAAAGAAGGAAACTATAAAGAAGTGAGAGCCCCACAGGAAGCATTTTTCTTCCTTGCTACAGCCTATCATATCCAAAACCAATTCGAAAAAGCCAAAAAAGAGTATGCAAAATATTTAAACTTACTCCCGCCTGCAGATACTGTCAATATAAATTTTGTTAATCAACAAATCACAGCATGTGATAATGCAGATAATATGATTCAAAACAGAGTTTATTTTGAAGCCGTAAACCTGGGAAAAAAGATTAATACCGATAGTAATGAATTCGATGCTGTAGTTTCTAATGATGGCTCTACTATGGTTGTTGTTTCCAAACAGAAGTTTTACGATGCCCTGTTTTTTTTAAAAAACAGAAATGGGGTTTGGGGAAGCAAAATAAACATTACACCAGACATTAAATCTGATGGAGATCATTATCCGACAGGATTATCAAATGACGGAAAAATATTGCTACTTACCTGGAATGATAAATTCAATAGTGACATCTTTATAAGTCAGTATATAAATGGGAAATGGACTCCTGCTGAGAAAATGGATAAGCCTATCAATACAAAATACTGGGAATCTCATGCTTCATTCTCACCTGATGGTAACACCATATATTTTACCAGTAACCGGCCCGGAGGGTATGGAGGACTTGACATATATAAAACCCTTAAGAATGCCGATACCGAAGAATGGGGTTTGCCAGAAAACCTTGGTCCGGTTATCAACACACAGTTCAATGAAGAGACTCCATTTATTTGCAACGACAACAAAACTCTCTATTTTTCCTCTCAAGGACATTCAGGCATGGGAGGATTTGATTCATTTTACTCTGTCTTTAATGATGATGGTACTTTTACCAAGCCTCAAAATCTTGGCTACCCCCTTAATACCTCAGATGATGACATCTTCTTTTTCCCCTTGCAGGGAGGTAAAAATGCTTATCTTTCAAGAGCCGACTTTGAAGATAACATAGGCAGAGATGATATCTATTTCCTGGAGATATTCTCAGATAGTAATCCCAGGCAGGTTGAAATTAAAGGTAATATTAGCCTGGAATCAATAAGCAGCATCAATAAAGACCAGGTGAAGATTTGGATTGGGACAAATAAACCTGAAACAAGTCAAATATTCTTCGCACAGTCACCGGAAGGAAAGTACTTTACAACTTCCAACATCCCTGGAAATTACCGTATGCTTATTGAAGCCGATGGCTATATTGCAGAAACCAGGCCCTTTGTTATCCCTGATAATTATTCTGTTGGTGAAATTGTTATAGACATAAATCTTAAAGCCACCCAGATCAAACCCATTGTTCTGGGAAACATTTATTTTGCATTTAATAGTACTACTATCAGTGCAAACGAATTGAATAAAGTAAAAAGTGTTTTGGTAGTACTCAATGAAAATCCTGACCTTATTCTTGAAGTGGCAGGCCATACAGATGCAATAGGTTCTGATGCATATAATAAACGCTTGTCTAATAAGCGTGCAAACTCAGTTATTGATTTCCTTCTGAAAAATGGGATTGAAAAGCAACGCATGAAAGCTAAAGCTTATGGGGAATCAAGCTTTATTGCAATAAATAATCATAATAATGGTTCAGATGCCCCGAAAGGACGAGAATTCAATCGAAGGGTTGAATTCCATGTAATAAAAACTTCCAATAATGCTATTATCGGGGAAAAAGTTGAAATACCTGCAAACTTAAAGATCATTAAGTAAAGTTTGAATGAATATCTTTTCCTTCTCGTCCCCAAACCTGTAACGCCCTCAGCTTTAGTGGTTGTACAATCGGAACGTAAAGAGGGATAAAAAAAAGCAATTGTGCCAATATTAAACAAACTAAGTCTTTTTATTCTATTTTCTTTACCTGTCACAATTGTTTATTGCCAGGATAAATTTGATGCTGAAAAGACATATTATGATGCCGAATTCCTGGAGCTGTATCAGAAATATGAAGAGGCCCTTCCACTGTATCTGAAACTTATTGATAATGATTTTGTAAATGCAAATGTTCAATATAAAATCGGAAATGCCTATCTCCATATACCCGGACAAAAAACCAGGGCTATTCCTTACCTGGAGCAAGCATCCAAATCTGCTTCTTTGAAATACAGAAAAGAAGCATCTTTTATAGAAAAAAGAGCTCCTGCTAAATGTATTATGCTCCTGGGAGAGGCATATCAAGTCAATAACCAGCTGGATCTGGCTCTCGGGAATTACTTCAGCTATAAGAAACTCCTTGACAAGAAGAAATTAAATACCGATGAGGTAAACCGGAAAATTATCAGTTGTGAATTTGCCAAAAATTTCATTGCGAAACCCATAGACTCAAAAAGCTTTCGCCTCGATTTATCCGATCCCGGGGTTTCAGATTATCGGGCAGTTTTTTCAGAAGATGGCAATTCCATTGTGTTTATGAGAAAAAGGAAATATTATGAGGCGATCTTTTTTTCAAAAAAGAAAAATGGAAAATGGTTAAATCCTGCAAATATTACTGCCGAAGTAGAATCTAATGGCAGATATCAGGTTTCCTCATTATCCCCGGACGGCCTAACGCTATTCCTTGTTCACTTTAACTCCACAGACTACGATTTATATAAAAGTCATTTTATTAATGGCAGGTGGTCAAAAGCCATGAAATTGAAAAGCCCAATCAATACTCAGGCCAATGAGGTGCACGCAGTTCTTTCCCCTCTTGATAAAGTCCTTTATTTTGTAAGTGATAAGAAAGGAGGGTTTGGAGGATTTGATATCTACCGCACCCGGAGCCTTGAAGATGGATCATGGGAAATGCCTGAAAATATTGGTTCTGCCATCAACACTCCTTTTGATGAAACTACACCCTTCTTTTATGATGATGGAAAAAGTATGAGCTTTAGTTCCAATGGACATGACAACATGGGAGGTTATGATGTTTTCTTTTCATACATGGATGAAAACGGCAAATGGAATTCCCCCGAGAATTATGGTTCCCCATTAAATACCACTGATGATGATGTGTTCTTTTTTCCAGGCAGGAACAAATTCTCCGGAACTATGGCAAGTTTTGATTCCATTCCAGGGTCAATTCTTTCATTGTTTCACTGGGAATTATTTTCAGAGTCCAATCCTGGAAAAACTAAGCTCGCAGGTCTTTATCCTGAGAATATTGATCCGAAACAAAAAAATCAAGATGAGAACCTTGTTATAAAGCCAGCACCTATTGTACCTCTACCGGTTGAAAAAAGCTACTCAATCAACTCTATCCTTTTTGGATTTGACAGTTCTACTCTTAGTGAAAATTCGCAAAAAGAACTGGATCTGATTGTCAGAATAATGGAAATATTCCCGGAAATACATATTACATTAAATGGTTATACAGACTCAGTGGGCCCTTACGACTATAATAAGAAGCTTTCTTCAAGAAGAGCAAATTCTGCTGCTGATTATCTTAATAACAAAGGAATTCTTCCCAAAAGGGTATTCATTTCCTTTCATGGCGAAGACAATCCGGTTGCCATCAACAGGAATCCAGATAACTCCGATTGCCCGGAAGGACGTAAATATAACCGACGTGTGAGCTTTAGTCTTGAAGGCTCGGGTATTGAACAGGTACTTACTAATCCTCCTGCCATTCCTGATGGCTTAGAATCGAATGAACTACCTCGTAGCAAAGCTGACGAGGTATCAAGATAGGAATTTGTTTTCAAAACGATGCAAGCCCTGTGAAATAGTGGCAAAGCCACTCCTGTAAAACAGGATTTCACGGGGCAAGCATCG
>JAYEGO010000275.1:0-3316 GCA_034659155.1 Bacteroidota bacterium
AACAAGGAGGCGACTGGGGAGTTCATGCAATTGGACACCAGTTGTCATTCCTTTACGATACTCCACATGGAGCCACCCTAAGTATAGCTTATCCTGCCTGGTTAAAGCTTCAAAAAAACCGGATTCCGGACAGGATAAAAGCCCTGGGGAAAGGATTGTTTGATACCAATTCAGTAGATGATACAATTATGCTCCTTTCAAGATTCTTTACAAGTTTGAAATCGCCGGTTAATCTATCAGATATAAATTTAGGCTTAAAGAATAAATCAGAAATCCTGGAACAATTAAACAAAAGCAGGGCCAGTGGATTACATCATGTTCTAAATAAGGAAGATCATCTGAAACTGGTAAATTTTATGATGTAGCCCTTTTTTCTATTTTTGTGGACTATAAATTATACAAGTTTCCTTGAAACAATTTTACTTCTTTTCTTATTATAATATCAATCTGAAGACATTTATAAAATCAATTTAAATAAAAACTAATGAAAAAGATCTTTTTTTCCCTGTTGATAATTTTTAGCTGGAATATGCAGAGTAGTTATTCCTGCACAAACTTTTTAATTTCAAAAGCTGCCAGTAAAGATGGCTCAACAATGATTACCTATGCAGCAGATTCCCACGTATTATATGGTGAATTGTACTACAGCCCGGCAGCTGACTATCCTGAAGGGGCCATGCTCGATGTTTATGAATGGGATACAGGGAAATTCCTTGGAAAAATAAAACAGGTAAGACATACTTATTCAGTGGTTGGCAATATGAATGAACGCCAACTCGCTATTGGTGAAACCACGTATGGTGGAAAAAGTGAATTACGTGATAAAACCGGAATTGTTGATTACGGTAGCCTCATGTATATTACCCTGCAAAGGGCCGGGAATGCACGCGAGGCAATTAAGGTAATTGCAGAGTTGCTGGATGAATATGGCTATTACAGTTCAGGTGAATCATTTTCTATTTCAGATCCTGATGAAGTATGGATTATGGAAATGATTGGCAAAGGAGAAGGAAACACCGGTGCAGTTTGGGTGGCCCGACGTATTCCTGATGGATATATTTCAGGACATGCTAACCATGCCAGGATCACTACATTCCCGCTTGAGGATGGTAAAATTTCAATTTCCTCAAATAATCTGGAAAAAATTTTTGAACCAGGCATTGAAAATGTTTATGCTGCAGATGTAATTCAAGTGGCCAGGGATATGTCTTATTATGATGGAAAAGACAAAAACTTTAGTTTTTCAGACATTTATGCACCGGTTGATTTTGGCGGAGCCAGGTTCTGTGAAGCAAGAGTATGGGCTGGATTTAACAAAGTCACCAGTGGAATGGATCAATACCTGGATTATGCTATGGGCTACAAACTTGATGAAAGAATGCCGCTCTGGGTAAAACCTGACAACAAGGTGACTGTTCACGATGTAATGGAAATGATGCGTGATCATTATGAGAATACACCAATGGATATGACCCAGGATGTTGGTGCGGGTGCTTTTCAATGTGGAGTAAGATGGAGACCCTTGACATGGAAGCTTGATGAAGAAACTTATTTTAATGAAAGAGCTATCTCTACTCAACAAACCGGTTTTTCATTTGTTACCCAGAGCCGCAACTGGCTCCCTGATGCTGTTGGTGGTATATTGTGGTTTGGTGTTGACGATAGTTATTCTACTGTTTATGTTCCAATGTATTGTGGAATCTCTGAAGTTCCATGGTCTTTTGCTGTTGGTAACGGTAGTATGATGAACTTTACTACAGAATCAGGATTCTGGGTATTTAACCAGCTTTCGAATTTTGCATATACAAGAGCAAATATTATTTATCCCGATATTCGGAAAAAGCAGGCAGAACTTGAATTAAAATTCATTGATGAAGTTCAGGTAATTGATGAAGTAGCCAGCAAATTGCATGAGAAAGATCCGGAAAAAGCAATAAGGTTTTTAACAGATTATTCAGTTAATACAGGAAACCAGACTGTTGATACATGGAGAGATTTTTATGGATTTCTTTTTGCCCGATATATGGATGGTAATGTTAAGGAAGACCAGGCCGTGCCTGATGACCACATATATGTAAATCCGAAAATCAAGCAACCCGGTTACAGCAAAGAATGGTATCGTAATGTTGCAAATGAAACAGGGGACAAATTAAAAATGCAGGATAATGAACACTAAAATGAGATCATGAATCAAATATTATATGTCGCTCACAATCTGCTAAACATATTTTCAGCATTTATTTATGATATTAAGTGATTGATTGAAAAATATTTCGTAACATTGCGCTCGATTTTGCAAAATAAATAAGAAACATAAAGAGTAGAGAGATGAACTTGATGAACGTTGTAGATAAAGCATACGCAGTTGAACATAAACTCCCCAATTTTAAAAGTGGAGATACCATTACTGTTCATTACAAAATAAAAGAGGGAAGTAAGGAAAGAATCCAGCAATTCAGGGGAGTTGTACTGCAAAGAAGAGGATCTGGACATACAGAAACCTTTACGGTTCGGAAAATGTCTGGTAATGTAGGTGTAGAAAGAATCTTTCCCACAGCTTCACCTTTTATTGATAAAATTGAAATTAACAAACACGGTAAAGTTCGCCGGTCCAGAATTTTTTACCTTCGTAAACTTACAGGTAAAAAAGCCCGTATTCAGGAAAAGAAATTTTAGTTTTCTGAAAATATATTTGAAAGCCTTCCAACACGGAAGGCTTTTTTTTTGAAAATTGTGTTTTAGAAATGTTTAGTATGGTATTTTCAGAAAAAACAAAGATATTATTAAATTTATGCAACTATTTTTTCCTTTTTTGAGTATTATCTGAAGGTAATAATTAGTCTTACTTAACGTGAGTTCGATATAAGGCTTTGCTTAAACAGATGATAATCAATAACCCCGTCCTTTAGGGCGGGGCTAAACAATAGACAATAGCATCTGAAATTTAAATAATTTTGTAAATTATTAGTAAATTACAAAATTATTTAAATTTCACTTTTTATTACAATTGAACTTCCCCAGGCTAAAGCCAGGGGTTATTGATTATCTGGATATTATATGAAGCTATGGCTTTTCTTACATCGAACTCACGTTTACTTAGGCATTTCATCAAATGACATCAATTATCAGTCATTTCAAATTATCACGAATAATTCCTTTTGTACTAATCCTGGCTGGTTTGATTGGTGTTACGTATATAAACAGCTGCAAACCAGAACCAGAAGAGTTTAAGCACACCATTCTCAGCGAACAAAGCAGCCCAGACGGCACAAAAATAGTAGCATGGGACGACGGGCACAAAGTAGCGCAAACAAAC
>JAYEGO010000276.1:0-7887 GCA_034659155.1 Bacteroidota bacterium
CCTATTATAAAATATTTTTTCATAATATATATCTCCACTTAATAAGGTTCACATTATTGACTATTCACTTATTACGACAATTATTAAATATAGCAATCACTATGCCTGATTAAGCTGTACTATAACATTAATTATCAAGACTTGTGAAATATTTCTTTATTTCAGGTCTATGGTATGAAACTTGTATTATATATTAGCTCATATGCAATCATGACTACCGGCTTAGCCGGTAGCTTGCATAAAGCCCTAATCTGACTTGTTGTATTTTTTACACTAACTGGTTGAATAAACTAAATTTTTAGATGAAAAATCGTAAATATTCGGGTTGGTTTTTTTATAAGTTAATTTTTCAAAACGACCCTGAACTTCTTATCAAGAGGATACACCCAAACATCTTTAATGGGAACACTCATTTTTCCTGCCGGTCCAAGTTTTCCCCTGCCTTTGGTTGAACCGCACAGGTGCCAATTGGCAGCTTTATAGCAAGTTCCTGGAAATCTTTTTTTCTCTACAAAAGTTTCAAATAGCACTGGCCTGATGTTGTATTTTTCTTCCCAATCATCTGGTAAATGTCGAGCAGAGAGGGAGAGAATTTTTGATGCAAGGTTTTTTGATTTTACCCATGGCAAAATCAAAAAACGGGCATTATTTACCATTTGATTAAGAAGACGATTGGTAGGCTGGCAATAACGAAATTTGTTTAATAAAACGGATTCCCAGATTGAAATTCCATATGGACTTCTGGGAATAACCTTGGGTGGCATAGGGGCTGTAACAGTATCGGGTTGCCCTTTGCATGAACAGTTTTTTTTCATGCAGTTACGAATAATAATCCGCTTGTGAGCCTTAACTTCAACTTCAATAATTTCTGAATTCTTACTTCCATCTGGAATATAGGCCGTACCGCAAATTGAACATTTTGGGGTGTCAGGGAAATCAACAGGTTCATCAATAGGCAGATCAGGTCTGTTGGTGCGACCATGACCTTTGCTGCCTGGTTGTTGACCTCGATGTCTTTTGGGGGATTTAAATTTTATTCCACCTTCTTTTTTTGCAGTATTTTTTTCTCGCTTTTTTTGCCAAACAGCCGGTTTTTTAGATCCCTGATTTGACCTTCTTTTCCCTTTATTGTTTTCTTTAATACTTCATTTTTCAAGAGAGCTTTTGAGTGCATTCCGCGCCAACAACCTATTTCCCATTTAAGTTCGCGGTATTCTTTCTCGGTGATACTAATTCTGGGAGACGTTTCAAGCGGAATGGCACTGGTTTTCTCAGCAACTTCGTTGGAGAATGGAAATCTTTGTATTTGACAAAAAATCGACATACTAATTAATGCAGCATGTCGATCAATTCGTGTCCCGCACTTTTTGAAAAAAACCAACCCGAATATTTACATAAATAATTTTAAAAAACTTGTAAATTTTAGATGTTGAACCGGGAATTATAATTGTCGTTGACCGGGAGAAATAATTGTCGTTGATCAAAAGCCCCCGTCTTGCGACGGGGGCTTTTTTTGTACTTTAGAACAACATCTTTAGTAAGGAGCACTACTCATAACGGTACTCAGAGGTTCAATCTTGTTGTTCTTGATCCGATAGTTATAAATGTCTTGCATGTCCTTCATAACTTGGAACATTTGGAAGAATCCATGCCAATGGGCATAATCCGGTCCATTCATTGCGGCACCCTGACGGGCACGGCGACCGGTATGGTGCCAGAGATAGTACATCATCTCCAGATAACCATCTTTCCATGGATCTTTCTTCAGCAGCCCCTTGGCTTTTAAATCTTTCTTCATCTTCACCGCTTCGTCCCAGTAGACATTATACAATGCAACAGCACTGTCGAGAGTCTTCCGGGTATTATCGGTGTGGCTTGTACCATGACAGTTGACGCAGACTTTACGCATCAATTTGTCACCTTTTACTCCATCACCGCGGGCACCACTGCGGATTTCACTACGTTTGTGCATCAGATCCCACTTGAGACGATCATTGACATTGTGGGTTGTTTCCAGCTCGCCGATACCCGACATGTGACAGGTGGCACAGGTTGGAGCGGTATAGTCACCAGGCTGCCAGGTTCCAGGAGCACTGTCCCATTCCCAATCTTCACCATGGGTCGCAAAGATCTGACCATGCTTGGACTCAAGATAAATTTCGATATCAGGATGATCTGGACCCAAGTGGCAACTGGCACAGGCTTCAGGTTTACGGGCTTCAGGTATAGAGAATTGATGTCGGGTATGACAGACGGTACAGGTTCCAACTGAACCATCAGGGTACAGGGTTCCAACACCAGCGGGCCAGGTGCTCTTGATCGGCTTGTTATCGGGACCAACTTCGACAACTGAACCGTGACACATGATACAACCTGAGGTTCTGGAGGCATGATTGGTCAGGCTGCCTTCTTCAACACCCAGGAATGCAGCTCCTTCGTTTTTAACTTGCAGTGCAACCAGTACACCACCAGCCTTCTTTTTGTCGTAGACAGCATCACGTGACAGATTTGCGTGGCCGCTTTTCAGGAACTCATCAACTTCTGATGGGTGGCAACGTGCACAGGTTGCTGAGGAAACCATCGGAGAAATCATGATGTCGGTTCCCTTCAAACCGGAACACTGGCTTGCCATGGGGGAACTGGCTTCAACCATGTGACAGTCATAACAGGAGACGCCGGCACCCGCCATGTTACCAAGTTTCCAGTTTTCGATAATCCCTGGTGTCTTTTCGGCATGACACTCGATACATTTTGCCGCTACTTCAGTGTAGCCCCGTTTGATCTCAATCTTGCGTGGCGCCAGATTCGGGGAATTGGCAGCAAAAGCCATCCCACTCCAGACCAGCAGACAGGCAAGACTGATCAATCCAATTTTTCCATAAATTTGTTTCACCTTAAACCTCCTTTTCGTTTAGTTGTTTTTTCGACGCATAGAACTCTTCGACTGTCTGCAGCATATTTTTGTGACCAACATGCATATGACATTCAGCACACATTTTGTTTGCTTCACCCCTTAAATAAGACCGGTGAGCGATTAAACCGCCCTTTGATATCCCCGGCGGGGTTAAGTTGTGGTGACAACGGTGACAGGCGCTGTCAAAAGTGAATTTGAGACGATTCTTATCGGTATTTGCAGCCCAGTCAAAACTTGCTCCGTCAATTGTGAAGTTGTGAAAAATATCACTCATCCCGGTCCTTGCTTTGGTGACCAGATAATTCACAAAACCGTCATGTGGCAGATGACAGTCTACACATTGTGCAGTAAACCCTTGGGGGTTTTTACCGCCATGGACAGAAACTTTCCATGAGGTTCTAAATGGCTCCATGATATGACAACTAACACAGAATTCATCAGTGTTGGTTGATTCCACCATAAAACCGGAAGCTAGAACCAGAACCATTGCACCCACAACGCCAAACATCGCTCCAAAAATCAAAAACTTTTTTGCGCCGGACTTACTTGGGGTTCCTTTACTCGACATTCAATCACCTCCTTACTTGAGTGGCAGTTATTAGTCCTTTTCGAGAGAGTTAAATCTAATGTCAAAATCAACTACTGTAGTAATTATTATCAGAATCCAGCTTAATAGCAATGAATTATCCCAAAAGATTTTGTTTGCAACTGACATGCCATAATAAATACTTTATTTTTCAGTCATATATCTGAATCTGAATGTTGCTTTTGTTACCAGTGGGTAGCTTTTTCTCTATTTTTCGTGTTACCGTTTTGTAGCATCTGCACAAAACGTAAATATTCGGGTACGTATGGAAAACTTTAAAAAACCAAGGAATGTAAATGTTTGGCAGTGCTTCATATGCACGCGATCAGGCTGGAGAACTATAGTTGGCTATGTGAACCAGCCTGATCGTGTGCAGATGGAGTGCTGCCGAATATTTACCACAAAACATCCAACATCCTATGATTAATAAGGATTTCCTGTTCTATGCAGTTAAAAACCAAACTCATTTTACTGATCAGTCTGGTGATTTGTATTTCTTATGGGATTACCTTTTATCGCACCTCCAGTTTCCAGAAAGATCTGGTTGTCGAACAAGCAACTCAGCAGGCGAAAATGCTTTTCAATCAGATTCGTCTGACGCGGCAATGGGTATCAGATCACAATGGTCTTTTCTTCGTAAAGTCTCTCGGAGTGGAAAGTAATCCATTTCTTGAGCAGGGGGAGATTCAGGATAGTCAGGGGAACTGGCTGGTCAAACGCAACCCCGCTATGGTGACCCGGGAGCTATCGGCTTATGCGGCAAAAGAGGGAATGGGACACTTCAATGTCACCAGCCTGAAACCGGTGAACCCAGGTAATGCACCGGACGATTTCGAGCAACGCAGTTTGGTTAAATTTGCAGCTGGGGCAGTTGAAGCAATAGAAATTGAAAAGATTGCAGGGAATTACCGCCTGCGTTATATGGCGCCACTAACGGTCGATTCCCAATGTCTGAACTGTCACAATAAGCAGGGTTATGTCCTCGGAGATATTCGTGGGGGCATGAATGTTACCGTTCCAATGAATTGGGCTTATGCGGAAATAAATGCTAATAATCGGATGCTACTTGGCATTGCTTTGACAACAATTGTCATTGTTTCCATTAGTATCTATCTGCTGTTCAATTCCTTGGTCGCCAGACGCCTGGCACTGTTGGCTGATCGTATGGATCATTATCCTGAACAACCTTTTGCTGACAATTTTTCAGACGCCGAGTCCAATGATGAAATAGCCCAAAACAAGGGGGTCCCAAAACAAGAGGGTCAGGTCTTCATTCTTGACAGATGTAGACGAAAACGTCAAGAATGAAGACCTGACCCCCATGTTTTGGATTTGCTTGCGAGGCAGGCCAATTTTCGTGATTTTTGGGCCATTGTGTTGATAAATCAGTACGTTACGAGTTCCAGAAAGTTGAGTTCTAGGGTTAACAATATCCCATCCTATACAGTCTATAACAGAACGAAACCAAACGATAGTTAAGTACATCTCAATAAATTCTTTCTTTTCTTCATTGACGTTTATACAATAAGGATAATCAGGGATACTATTCAGCTTGCTTAAATCAATTCCACTTGCAGACATTTCATTAAAATTACTTATCAACCTTTCAGCTCCCTTAGACTTTTTTCCCTTTGATATATCAACAAAGTGGAATGGGTCTTCTTCTCCTGCAAAAAAGTAATTTCTGCAAAAGATATATTGCTATAGTTTAATTCTTCAGGCACTATACTAGGTTGTCCAGTTTGGTGAAGTACTACGGGAGAATATCCTTTACCCCATACCTCACCGTCAATATGTCTTCAGCATCCCAATCATCCTGCGTAAATTTTTTCTTTACAATCGCGCCCTCTTGTCGGAATTAACCAAATGCTGAGCAGACAGTCTGCTCAGCTTTTTACGCACTGCTCTTGGTTTGGAAGATGGTATCTGTTAAACAAGCTTTACAGAAAAAAGAAAGTAGAGTGGCGGACAGTCTGCAGACTCTATTCCCGTGATTAATTTTAAACCCTGCGGAAACGGCCAGTGGATATAATTACCTCGTTATTTCAGGCGTTAACCTCTCCAACAAGCATCAGGTAATCAAGTTATTCCATCTGGTGCGATAAAAACTGAGTAACAATGTGAGGTAAAGAATCGAGGTAATATAGAGGGATATTACAAATTTTTCCATCTCTGCGAAGGTTACGCAGGGAAGTGCGAAAAAGCTGTGAGAAAGTATATTTACTGTCAAAAAAATGGAGGCTTTTACTCTTGAGGTTAATGCCGGCCTTTACCTCAAGAGGGTATATTTTACCTTTTGTCTCGAAAAGAAAATCAATTTCAGCCTTACCATTTTTGTTTTTCCAGTATTGCAAATTGGTCCCAAACACGGCTCGTAACTGCTGGGCGGCATAATTTTCCGTAAGAGCTCCGGCAAATTCATTAAATATCTGATCTCCGCCGACAAGTATTTCCGCATTCAGGTCCGCCATCGCGCCTAAAATCCCTACATCCAGCGCATATACTTTGAAAATGTTTCTCTGGCGAGAGGCTTGCAAAGGTTTTTTGGGAGTGTTGACACAAAACGCCCGCAGAATGAGTTCGGCATCTTCAAGCCAGATAATTGCATTTTCATAATCACGAGCTCTGGCACTTTTACGAATTGCGGAAAACATGAATTTTTTGTTTTCCCTGGCTAACTGTTCAACAATAGAATCCCATATGTGAGATAATTTAGGGATGTCTGTCGATTTAGCGTGTTTTGCAAAATCCAGGGTGTATGAAATGATTATTTCCCGGTGAACTTTTCGAACTTCTTTAAGAGAATCTTCTTCAGCCATGCAGCGTACCGCTTCAGGCATGCCGCCACAAAAATAATACCGCCTGAGCAAGTCTAGCAGTTGCAAATGAAAAGCTTCGGGCAGGGGTTCTATTTGCTCAAGGCTTTCCAGATACTCACGTAATCCTGATTCTCCCATACCACCCAGAAACTCATAAAAGGTCATGGGCTGGAGATCCAGAAAATTGACCTTGCCCACAGGAAAAGATTTTGGTGAAGAGAGTTTAACGCCAAGAAGAGAACCTGCAGTTGCAATTATGTATTCCGGTGCCTTTTCCTGAAAATATTTCAGGCTGTTCAACGCATTATTCGAGACCTGTATCTCGTCAAAAATGAGAAGATGATGTCCCGGGAGGATCTTTTTTTTACTCAGCAGGGAAAGGTTGGAGATAATTTTTTCCGGAGCAAGGCTCTGCGAAAACAGACTGTCAAGGTGGCTGCTTTCCTCAAAGTTAAAGTAGAAGACCTCACCAAACTCTTTTTGCCCAAACTCCTGCAGAATGTAGGTCTTGCCGGTTTGGCGTGCACCACGAAGAATGAGAGGCTTCCTTTGGGAAGAATTTTTCCAGGCAAGTAAATGTGAATAGATATCTCGTTTCATGAGCTGTTAATATTCCCTTTTGGGTGCATTTTCAACTTTTTTCGTCTGAAAAACGTGAGGATGTGTCGTTTTTTCCATCCAAAAATGTGCAATTCATGCTGTTGTCCCCTACAAGGTTAACCGATGTGATGGGATTAGCTTGGGGGGAATCACTTCTCAGACTTGTTAGTGCAGTCCTGATGGAAACCAGTGAAGACTGGGAATCAGGTAAAATTTACTTAAAAATGGAGGCCGAATAGACTCACAATATTTTTTTGGCACATAACCCAGCAAGTCCCTTTGCCTGAGGCAAAAAAAACGGCGTCCCTTCGCCATCGACACCTATAGGTTCAACTTGGTTCGGTACGGCTGTCAATGATGATGTTGCACCTCTCAGGATGTGGTGCAACGACCAAAGCTCCATCGGAACGATAGGTTACCCTTGGCAACAGACGTCTGGGGCAACATCACCGAAGGCTTGTCATTGACGGTCGTGTCGAACCAAGTTACTTCGGGTGTGCCAATAAAATTAAAATTCTTTTCAACTTTTACAGAATAAATGTTGCTTTATCTTGTGAGAGATGTGACGTATCTTACTGCGACCAGTGCAGTTATGAAAAGAATATTGATGGTCATTTGAAACAGTTTTGCTTACGCTGTGAAAATGAAATTATATAAGTAATGTAACGTGCTACTTTAAACTGAACCGCTTGATCGAAGTATTATGTGACAATTAACTTGGCCGATTGATGACAACTACCTTGTCCGGTTCAATATGGTAGAACCTGATCCAAAAATCACTTTTCACAAAGAAGGATTTTGGTGTCTGGCAAAGCCATTAAATTTGAACAGGTCAGGGTATATATGCAAACACGAAAAGACGGGAAGAAACAGGTAACGGCGGCAGCAAAGGCTGGGATGTCGGAACGGTCTGGTCGCCGAATAGAAAAAGGACGGGGATTTGCGGGGATTTGGGGACATTCTCCGTC
>JAYEGO010000276.1:7987-12820 GCA_034659155.1 Bacteroidota bacterium
TTCTCCGTCCCCTATGTTCTCCGTCCCCTATGTTCTCACAATTTTGCCCTTCCGGGCCAATTGCTGAAAAAGCAATTTCTTATCACCTGTTGGTCGATTGAGGATAGCGATTTGCTATGATCTTCGTTTTCCAGAACTGTTTCGAAAGCTGGCACTGGAAGGTGCGGAAATCATCTGCATCCCCGCAGAATGGCCGAAGCCACGCCAGGAGCATTGGAAAACATTACTGCGTGCTCGGGCAATAGAGAATCAGCTTTTTGTCATTGCGGCAAATTGTTGCGGGATTCAGGGAAAGCTCGATTTTGTTGGCCTGAGTCAGCTGATCTCTCCACTGGGCAATGTTTTACAGATCGCGGCAGAAGAAAATGTCGAGCTGGTAACTGAATTCGATTTTTCCGAAATGGAAAATTATCGTAAGAAAATTGACATTCTGAATGATCGACGGGCTGATGTTTATGGGACACCGTAGGCCTCCAGACCAGCAGCAAACAATCGAACAAGTTGCTGAATTTATGCCCAGAAATGTGTGCCTTTTTTGCGTACTTGTTTTTCATAGTCATGACAGTAGGTTAGCATGCCTCAAGTATACCCAAACCAGTCATGACCCTTTTGTTTTATGCTGTCAAATATTCAGGTGTTTACAGCTTTATTTCTTAAAGCTATTGACTCCAGGAGGAACGCATCATGGAACCCACCCTTAAGCAACTCACATTCAGCAAAATCTAAGCCAAAGGAGACTTTTCAATGCTAAAAACAGTTAAAATGATTTTAAGTTTTTGTATATTCGTTTCTTTTATCTTTCCACCGGCAGCCCTTTTTGCAGCAGAGTTCACCGCAGATATGGTGCAAAAAAGCAACGATAAAATAAGTAAATCAAAATTGTATTTCAAAGATACACAATACCGCATGGAGATGGAGCAAGGCGGACAGAAAATTATTGTTTTGGTTAACCGTGAAGCTGAAACAACCCAGGTACTTATGCCGGCAGAAAACAAGTATATGCAGATGGAAATAACCAGCCTGAAGAGCCAGCTCAATAATCCCTTTGAGGGCTTCTGTCAGAATGCACTGAACTATGAACAACAGGAACTTGGCAAAGAAGTATTTAAAGGATTTGAATGCAGGAAAATCCTGATTATTTCCGGTTTCCGAAAGGTGTACACTGCGTGGATTTCTGAAGAATTTGAATTTCCATTGAAAATTATTTTTCATTTACAAAAAGATATGTATGTGGAGCTGAATAATATCAAGCAAGAATCTATTAATGCAGGCTTATTCAAGATACCACAAGGCTATACAGAAATGAAAATAAAAGGGGCAGGATCTGAAAGAAAAAAATCTACTCCCAAAAAAATCAGTAAAAAAGAATATACACTGAAAAGAGAAGGTGGTTTTGCAGGTCAGGGAATAACTCTGAATGCCCGAAAAAAGTCTTTGATCAGGGTAACTGACATTGCAGATGACAATAAAGGTACCAAAGGAGAGATAGATGTAAAAACAAGAGTTGCAAAGAAAAAACAGGGCAACATAGTGTATGAGCAGAAAATATTTAAAAAGATTAAAATAAACCTGAAAAATGGAGAGTCAAAGGCATGGAAGTTTCCGGCTGAAGCTAAAATTTCTTATTGTGACATCTTCCTTACTCAGGGAAGCGGTGCAAAGATCATGATAATACAACCGGAAAAAGCCGGGACATCACCTGCTGAATGGAAAACTGAGGCTGCTGATGCAGAAGAGATATCCCAACCGGATACTTCAGCTGAACCCTTACAAAAAAACAACGTAGATAAGCAAACTGCCGCTGATTCAACAACCAGAACAACCGCAATATCCAATAATAAAACAGAGGCGGCAGAGCAAATGCCTGAAAAAAACGTTTCAGCCCCGGCAGCCGCCTCTTCCCAAGGAAAAACTACTGCCAAGGCCGCAAACATCATGTTTATTCTTGATGCCTCAGGCTCCATGTGGGGAGAGATAGAGGGGCGTGACAAAATAGCCATTGCCAAGGAAGTTATGGCAGGGCTTATCCGCAGCCTGCCAGATAATACAAAAACCGGCCTTGTGGCTTACGGTCACAGGCGCAAAGGAGATTGTAAAGATGTGGAAGAGCTGGTTGCGCTTGCTCCTCTGGACAAAGAAAAATTAATTGAGATAATTCAAAGCCTCAGCCCCAAGGGCAAAACCCCTATAACCCGTTCAGTCAGAATTACTGCAGAAAAGCTTAAAACCATGGAGGATAAAACCACAATCATCATGGTGTCAGATGGAAAAGAGAGCTGCCAGGGAGATCCCTGCGCCATGGTTAAACAACTGAAAAAAATTGGCATAAAATTTACCATGCATGTTATCGGGTTTGATGTAAAAAAGGAGGGAAGAGCGCAGCTTGAATGTATGGCAAAAGCAGGTGGAGGAAAATACTATACCGCAGACAATGCTGACCAGCTTCAGATGGCTGCTCAAAATGTTGTTAAAGAAGCCACCCTTCTCCCTCAGACAGGTTTTTTGCGCATTGTAGCTGTACGGAACGACAAAACAATTAAAGCTCGTGCTAAATACTATCGCTCAGGTGAAACTAACCATCTGTTCCAGAATAACACCCCGATTAAAGATGAGAACCCCGGTGAAGAGCTTGAGCCGGGATTATATGACGTGGTAGTCATTGACAGTGCAACTGCGGATCAACCCCAGAGCAAGATAAAAGGACTCAAGGTTGAAATCGGCAAAACAACCGAGCACAGATGTGATTTTTCCGGAGGTACATTTTCTTTATCCGTAGTTAAAAACGGAAAACCCTCCTTTGCCTGGATTTCAGTCTATAAACCAGGGACAAAAAACAAGGTCACAAACACCGATACATCAAGCAACAATCCAGGCATTTTGAAACTGGTGCCCGGCAAATATGATGTTGTTGCTCTGGATAATAAAGTGAGCCCCCCTCAAAAAATTATATTTGAGGATATTATTATCAAACCCGGCGAAACAATAGAAAAAACTGCCGATTTCAGTGAAGGTACATTGAGCATGACATCCCTGATAAATGGAGAAAAAAGAACAGCCAGCTATTATGTATATCATGCAGGGACAAAGGACAAGGTAGACTCTTCAGATACTTCACGCGACAACCCCAAGATTATCAAACTTGCGCCCGGTACCTATGACCTTTTAATAAGGAACTACAAAGTAAGACCAAAAGAGGAAAAATGGTTTAAAGGTATTGAAATAAAAGGCAGTCAAACAGTTAAAAAAACAGCTAAATTTAAAGAAGGAGTGCTTATTGTATCAGCCACAAGTAATGGAAAAAAAACCAAGGCTTTTCTGAAAATTTTTAAAGCAGGAGAAAAGAAAAAACTCGATACAGATTATACAGATAAGAAGATCAGGTTGTTACCTGACAATTATGAGCTCTATATCAACGCGTACAAACTACCGGGCGAACCAAAAAAACACAGAGTTCCTGTAACGATTAAAGCAGGAGAAACAAACAATCTGGATGTATCCTTTTAAGGTGAAAGGAGCTGTTATGAACTATATGCCATTGTTTAAAAAAGGTGCATTAATATTATTTTTAATAATATTAATGCTGCCAATAAACCTATCGGCAGATAACTTTATGAAACCGGATCCGAGGATCTGGAAAGGCGAAATCGAAATAATACGCACTGGTTCTGCAAAACGAACAATTGATAATTCGCGCAATGGGAATATAGAAACAAGCAGTTTTTCCAGAACAGTGAATGAAAACCTTGTGCTGAAAGTCTGTGGACAACTTTCAGGTCTATACGTACTTAAGGCGACCCATAATCTGATCGACACAGCTGAAAGTGAGAGCACGAAGAAGGACGCTTCAGAAAATTGCGGCGTTCCTGAGGGATATGATGTCAGCCTGGGACATAGTAAAAGTGAGATCAAGCAGCCAGGTGACTCCAGGGTAATATGGAGTAAAAAAACTGTCACTTTGTATAACAACAACAAACTTTTGAAATTGATGGAGGGGAGTGCCGGTGCCAGTATCATGATGTTATCGGGTGATAGTTATCTTATCTCAGCCGGCCATAAGTGGTATACTTTGACTAAAGCTGACACTGTTGAACATGAAAAAAAAGCCTGTTCCGGTAAAACCGTATCGACCATTCATCGCCAACGGACTTGTCCACCGTATCAGAAGGGCGACATTGATACTACTGTATCAGAAGAAGGTACCACAACCACTATAGTAACCATGCCGGCTATGCCATATGAATTCGTCTTTCTCGCCAGGGGAAAATTCGACCCTGACAGTGGCATTATTTCCGGTATTGATACTCAAAAATCAACAAATGGTGATTATAAAGAAGAGATTATTGCCACCTGGCACCTTCAATCTGATGATCCCTGCCCCGATGTTTTCAAGGCACTACAGTTTGCACTGGCTGCTGCTGAAGCTTATGCCAACCAGAAAATTCGAGATTTTGCAGATAACGGAAATGCATATGATAGTTTGATCACTGACAATATATCTAAAACCCTTACTGGTAAACCGTTTAGTGGACGAGGACAGGACAGCAAAAGCTCAGATGCAATGGGAGTTAGCCCTAAGGATTGTGGCATTGTAGGCCGTGATAAGTTTGAGGAGCAACAAAAAAAGGACTGCCAGCATCCGATTCTCTTCAAGAGTACGCTCAGGCACGAAGCAGAACATGTTAAACAGTGTTTTAAGAACAGTGAAAAATTTCTGATTATAACGGATTTGGGGGAGGCGATGGGTGATGGGTGGCATGGACAAACTTGTTTGTCCGTGTCTCCTTTTTGGCTCGGTGACCAGGCGATTTCATAAATGCGCATGACTCGAATCAT
>JAYEGO010000277.1:0-3301 GCA_034659155.1 Bacteroidota bacterium
CCCGAAGGGATGCTCACGAAGCGCCGAAGGCGATGAGTAATCCTGGCTGGGAAGGATGAGAAAAATTTAATATGAAGTAATGGTCCAGTAGCTCAGTTGGATAGAGCAACAGTCTTCTAAACTGTAGGTGCCAGGTTCGAGTCCTGGCTGGATCACAATCAAAAAATCCCGGAAATTTGTTTTCGGGATTTTTTTTTATTCCCCCAAGCTTATTTACTAAATATTTCTTACAGTAAACTAGTAAGCTGATAATTTTGTAAATTAGAGCCCAATATGAAATTCTTTTTACCCAGTCTTGTTTAAAAAGGAAAACCGCAGATGATACTATCAACAAAATTTAAGATTTCTACTATACTATTGTTTCTTCTTATAGTTAGCAATATTTATGCCCAGAGGGCTGACGAGTTTAAAGAGCTTTTTCATGAAGCAGAATTTGCATTTTTTTCGGAAGAAAACTACGAAAGGGCACTTCCCATTTTTCTGATGTTGGCAGAAATGGAAGAAACTAATGCAAATGTTAAATATTATATTGCTTCATGCTATTTGCATATGATGGGACAAAAAAGCAAAGCAATCCCATACCTTGAGGATGCAGTACAAAAAGCTACGGATAATTATGTGTATGGCTATAAAGAAAAACGAGCCCCAATGGATACGTATTTTTACCTGGCACATGCCTATCATGTAATTGAGAGACTGGATGATGCCATAAAGGTGTACAATGAATATCTTAATCGGTTAAGGGTAGAAGATTACCTGATGGTAGATTTTATTGACCAACAAATAAAAGCTTGTGAGGTTGCAAAGAAATTCCGCAAAGAACCGATAAAATACAGGAAGATACATTTGAATGAGAACATCAACCAGTATCCATTTAATTTTGCTCCTGCCATTTCAGGAGATGGTACAAGCATGGTTTATACCTCCAAATTAGGAGGGAGTAACCATGTTTTTATGAGTAAGAAAGTTTCTGATGATTGGGGAGATCCTGAAGATATAAGCAGTCAGCTTGGCCTTTTCGGGGATGCTATTAGCTCTTCCTTATCTTATGATGCCACAAAATTATATGTGGTTATCCAGGACCAGTTTCAATCCAATATTTATGAAAGTGAATGGGTCAATGGAAAATGGAATAAGCTAAAGAAATTAGGCAGGAATATCAATACTAAGTATTGGGAGTCAGGTGGGGCCCAGTCTCCTGATGGTAAAACATTTTACTTCTCAAGCAATCGTAAGGGTGGCCATGGAGAGCTTGATTTATATGTTTCTGAACTTGACGATAAAGGTAATTGGGGTCATGCCATAAACCTTGGCCCGGAGATAAACAGTCCTTTTCATGATGATTCACCAATTCCCGGCATTGATGGAAATACTCTGTACTTTTCTTCACAAGGGCATTATAATATGGGTGGTTTCGACCTGTTTATTTCAACCCGCAATGATGCAGGAAAATGGAGCCTGCCTATTAACCTGGGCTTTCCGATTAACTCTACGGACGATGATATGAGTGTCGCACCGATTGGCACCGGTGATATTCTATGCTATTCACCTATTGTACAGGAAGAAAATGTTAGGCAGGAGATAAGTTTTATGGCCCTGGATGTAATGGGCACCAAAGGACCAACAACCATAAGCGGTAATATAAGCACTGATGATAATTTTCCGGAACTGGCAGATGGGTTTATTAAAGTAGTGGAAGCTTCAAGTGGGGATACCATAAAAGTGGTTGAGGTTGATTTTGAAACAGGAGAGTACACATTGACTATGCTGGAGGGGAATTATTCATTTGTTTTTTCAGGGGATGGCTATGAGTTAAGTGAAAGGCAGGTGGTAATTCCCAGGAATATGAGTGTGCCTGAAATCAATTTGAACCAGGAATTAAAAGCTGATATGGTTGGGGAGGATGACTATCTTTTAATAAAAAATATCTTATTTGATTTCAATGAATCTACCTTGAATAATGAAGCAAAAATTGAACTTGAACGTATTATTGATATTATGAAACAGCACCCCGAACTGGAATTTGATATTGAAGGTCACACCGATATCATAGGTAGTGCTGAATACAATTTGGAGCTATCAAACAAAAGGGCAAGGTCTGTTCTGAATTATCTTGTAAAGAGGGGACTTGACCGTTCCAGGTTCAGAACTAAAGGATTTGGAGAAATCGTTGCTGTTGCCGTGAATGATGAAGAAGAGAGTGAAGACAATCCTGATGCCAGAAGACTCAATCGCAGGGTTGAATTCAAGGTATTAAAATCGGAAGGGGAGGTGGTGATAGAAAACAATGTTTATATTCCAAATTTGCTTAAAGACAGCAAGAGTTTAAAATATACCGTTGTGGTAATGAAGGTAAGGGAAAAGCTTCCCGAAGATTTCTTTGACCAGTTTGATATGAAAGAACTTGAATTTGTAAGGGAGGAAAAAACTGAAGATGGTTTTATTTATACAATTGGTGTTTTTCTTCAAAAGAATGAAGCTTTTAGAGTTACCGGTGATTTGAGAAAGGTAGGACTGTCAGAGGCTAAAGTCGTAGATCAGCATGAATTGTCTGAACTGGTAGCTGCAGAGGGAAGTTCTTCACGGGTATTATTCGGGCAACCAGAAACTACCCAGGAACTCCCGGTTTACACCATACAGATAATGGCATTAAAGAAGCTAATTGATACCGATAAAACAAAGAAATATAAAGGGGCCAAAGCGTATAAGTCAAAAGGTGGTTTTTACCGATATGCTATTGGTGAATATAAGGGTTACATGAAGGCAAAAACTGCCCTGAAAGAACTTCAAAGAAAAGGTCATAAAGATGCTTTTATCCGGCGTTTGTCAGATTATGATGATATGTAGAAGGCAGGACTCAATGTAAAATGTAAAATGCAAAATGAAGAAGGCCCACAAGAGAAGGAAAGATAAAAGAAGAAAGTAAAAAAGAAAAGACAAGAAAAAGCGATGTAGCGGTAAAGAGAAAGATACACTTTCCAGAAACTCGAAACTCCAAACTCGAAACTCTTTAATGGCAGTGCTTACTTTGGAAGGGAAAAATAAATAGTTGCTCCCTTGTTAAGGGTAGATTTAGCCCATACCTTTCCGCCGTGTCTGTCAATAACTCTATTTACAATAGCCAGTCCTATTCCGGTTCCTTCAAACTCACGTTCACTATGCAAACGCTGAAATACCTGGAATAACTTATCTTTATATCTCATATCAAAGCCTGCTCCATTATCTTTTATATAATAAATGGTCTCCGAATCTCCAGCTTTGGCTCCCACTTCAATTATTGATACTTCCTTGTATTTTGAAA
>JAYEGO010000278.1:0-3289 GCA_034659155.1 Bacteroidota bacterium
AGTTTTGAGTTTTGAGTTTAGAGTTTAGAGTTTTGAGTTTAGAGTTTTGAGTTTAGAGTTTAGGGTTTAGGGTTTAGGGTTTAGGGCAAGACATCCTGCGAAATGTCATTATTTCCAGCTTGCAGGCAGATATCTCACAAAGGCCTCAAACGCCTGATATTCAGCCATTCCGAGCTTATCGTATAAAACCGCAGTTGCATGGTTCCTATCCTCGGCACGCTGCCAGAACTCACGCACATCACTTCCGGGAAACAGAACACTGTCCTTTTGCGACTGGTGTTTGAAGATAGACATCCGCTTGCGGTTAACCTCATCCGGACTCAAAGGTACGGCCATCTCTACTTCTGAAAGCTTCCATTCCTGCCATGCACCCCTGTATAACCATACATAGCAATCCCGTACCCAATCATCATCTCTTACTAAATCAAAGGCCCTGAAAATTGCATCAAGACAGACCCTGTGCGTTCCGTGGGGATCTGAAAGGTCGCCTGCTGCAAATACCTGGTGCGGCCTTATCTTTTTGAGAAGCTTAACAATAATATCAACATCTTCTTTCCCAATAGGCTTTTTCTTTACCGCACCGGTCTCATAGAAGGGGAGATCCAGAAAATGTACATTTTCATCGGGAATACCAATATACCGGCAGGCTGCCTTTGCTTCACCCTTTCTTATTAATCCTTTCAACCTGCGTACTTCAGCCATGTCTATATCGCCTGCTTTCTTGTTTTTTTGTGAATCATGAATCTTATTAAATAACTCCTTAAATCCCGAATTGCCAGGAGTAAACAGCTTTTGGTAATCAGCGGCAAAATCAGCGAACCTGATAACATCAGCATCGAATACGGCAATATTTCCCGATGTCTGGTAAGCAACGTGTACATCATTACCCTGGTCTACCAGCCTGATGAATGTTCCTCCCATTGATATTACGTCATCATCCGGGTGGGGGCTGAAGATAATTGACCTTTTTGGGAAAGGTTTTGCACGTTCGGGACGGTCACTGTCATCTGCATGGGGTTTCCCCCCAGGCCAGCCTGTAATTGTATGCTGAAGGTCATTGAACACCTTAATATTTATGTTGTATGCCGGGCCATGTTCAGCCACCAGATCACTTAAACCATTATCATTATAATCCCTGTCTGTTAGCTTAAGTATTGGTTTACCAACCGTAATACACAGCCTCACTACCGCTTTACGTATCATTTTTTCTCCCCAGTCACAGCTTGTAATAAGCCAGGGAGTCCTCTGCCTTGTCAGTTCTTCAGCTGCTCCTTCATCAACAACAACCATAGCTTGTGGATGCTCCTGAATAAAACTGGCCGGTATCATTTCTGTTATTTCACCTTCAACAGTTTCTCTTATCAGTTTTGACTTGCCTTCACCCCAGGCAAGGAGTATTATTTTGTGCGCCTTGAGAATTGTTTCAATTCCAACTGTAATAGCTTTCCTTGGAACACTCTCAAGACCAAAGAAATCACTAGCTACAGCTCCCCTCGTAAGGGTATCAAGTGTGATCATCCTGGTTACAGATCCTTTAAATGATCCCGGCTCATTAAAGCCAATATGGCCAGTTGGTCCAATTCCCAGAATCTGGATATCAATCCCGCCAAGACCTGTAATTTTTTGTTCATAATTCGTGCAGAATTCTGCAACCTCATCCATTGGCAGCATCCCATCAGGTATGTTTATGTTTTCCTCCCTTATATCGATATGGTCGAACAGGTGTTCCCACATATACCTTGTTAAACTCTGTTTCTCTTCGGGATGGATAGGATAATACTCATCTGTATTGAAAGAAACCACATTTTTGAAACTCAATCCTTCTTCCCGGTGCATACGGACAAGTTCATCAAAAACTCCAACAGGTGTTGAGCCAGTTGGAAAACCCAGTACACAGGTTTTATTTTCCTGTTGACGCAATTTTACCAGGCTGGCTATTTCTCTGGCTACAACTATTGAGGCTTCATCTGCTTCTGAAAAAACATAGGTAGGAATTTTCTCATACCTCAATTGAGCCCGATCTACAGTATTCTTTAATTCATTCATATATATTCTATTTTCTATCTTTACTCAAAAAATTCATTAAGAAAATCATCAATCCTTCTCCAGCCGATCCAGTGCATAAGCATAAGCTCCTATTGCTACCGATTCACTTGTTCCAAGTCGGCTAATACCAATACCACTTCGTGCCAATTGATCATAGATCATTCTCTTTTCAGTGCCGGGAACTTCAATTGTACGAGAATCTCCAGCCAGAAACTGCTTAAGTTGTTTCTGGTCTTCCAGATTAAATATCTGCATGGCCAGACGTGATAAAAGATTTCCTTCGGGTTTGGAAAAGTTACCATTCATTTGTGCTATTGCTTCCTCCAAAAATAAATGATGAGCTGCAGAAATACCTCCCCCAAGAACAATTAAGCCATCCACCAGGGTTGAAACAGTTGCCATTGCTTCTCCAAGGGCCCGTCCCATATCTTTATACACTTCCAGGGCAGCTTCCCTGTCACCCTCCCTGTCGCCCATAGCTATTTGCTCAACCTCTTTTGGCCCGGGTATTTCACCTTCAGTGATACCTGCCTTCAAGGCATAAGCATTTTTTAGAGCCCTGATACTAATACTTTCTTCAATATTAGTACTAGTATCTGCCATATCACGAAGAAGCCAGGCTTCTCCACCAAGTGAATTATCACCTATCAATAATTTTCCACTCACCACAATTCCAGCGCCAAAACCGGTTCCAAGCGTAAATCCAATTAAATTTGAATATCTCTTCCCACTTCCATTCTTCTCTAAAAGCATGTTTAGCTCTGGCAATAAACCGGCAATTGCCTCTCCATAAACAAACAAACTTCCATCGTTGTTTATATAGACGGGTAATGAAAATTCCTCTTTAAGCATAGGCCCCAGGGCCACTCCTCCACGAAAGGCAGGAAGGTTTGGAAGATCTCCAATAATGCCGTTTGGGTAATCTGCCGGTCCCGGAAAGGCAAAACTAATTGCAACTGCACTCCCATTCAATTGATCCTGAATGTTATGAAAACCTTTGAAAATTGTCTTCAAACACAAGTCAAGATCATGAGCATTTGAAGGCAGACACACCTGATCAACTATCTCTACGCCCCCCTGGATAGCAGAAAAAACAAAATTTGATCCTCCTGCATCGAGAGTTAGAACCACTCTTTTATCATTGTAAATATTCATCCAGGTCAATTATTAATTCCTTTACAAAATTAGCAAAAATGGGAGAATACAACCGGACAATAGAATGATTTCGTTTGCATTATATAAT
>JAYEGO010000279.1:0-3287 GCA_034659155.1 Bacteroidota bacterium
CAGGCATCAAGATTTGTGAAGTAGCTAACCTTACCATCACGTTCCCAGCGATTTCCTTTGATGTTAAAGGATATTTTGATCTCGTCATTAGTATGAAAGGATTCTATTAAATCACACCTGTCTTGTGTCAACTGGAATTTAATATAATTACTAAATTCAGTATTTCCGGCCGTTTCGGTCTTTTCTACTACAAACTCTCTTTTTCTGAATTTGTCACTCACCTGAATGGCATCAAACTTTTCAATCAACTTTCCACTTATTTCAAAAGACATATCTATTCAATTAATAAAAAATATAAGTTTATTCCTTTTTGTTTAGTGCTCCCGCTATTAATCAGAACCTACCTTTACCAATTCTATCTCAAAAGTAAGCATTGAATAAGGAACAACAATACTTGATGGCCTGATTTCTGTTCCATAGGCCAGGTCATAAGGAATAAATAATTGCCATTTAGCTCCTTCTTTCATAAGCTGAAGTGCCTCTGTCCAACCCGGAATGATTCGGTCAACTTTAAATGGAATTGGGTCTCTTTTAAGATGTTCATCAAATACCTCTCCTGAAAGAAGCCAGCCTTTATAATATACCATTACCAGATCTTTCGATTTTGGTTTGGGGCCATTTCCTTCTTTTATTACCCGATATTGCAAACCACTGGGGAGTGTTACCACTCCTTCCCTTTTACTATTCTCCTCCAGAAATTTCTCTCCCTCCAACTTGACACCACCATATTTTAACAGATATTTCTTTATTTTTTCTCTGGAAGCAAAAGCTTCTATAAATTCTCTATAATCCTCAACTTCTATTAGCAAATCATTATTTTCATAATAATCACTAAGTCCCTTAGCTACCAACCATGTATTTGTAGTATCGAATCCATCTCGAGGAAGATTCTCCCCTAAAATCAATCCAATAAAGTAGCTCACAGAGTCCAGCTCATTCTTTATCTCAAGATTTACATTTTCCTTATTACTACATGAAAAGCTAATAATAATAAGAACTACCAATGAAATGAAGAATTTTGTCATAATAAATAATAAAATTAGTTTGTCTTTTACTTAAGGCTTTGCGAAATTATAATAAATCTATAAAAAGAGAAATAATTTCTGATTTAAGAACAAAAATACACAAGAATTTGAAAAAGTATATAAATGTTCTTCTTTGGAATGTTAATTTATTCTACATTTGAATTTTCCATTTTCAAAATTGATGAGAAAAGTTATTTTCCTGTTTTTTATATTTGGCTTCATATCTGCAAAATCACTTCTTTTTGCACAGGTAAAGACTGACATCTCTGGCAGAATTATTGATGAAGAAACTTTGCTCCCTCTTTCAGGAGTAAATATTGTTCTAAAGGGAACAAGCACAGGGGCAGTTTCAGATTCAAGAGGGTATTTTTTCCTTTCAGCCCGGATCTCTCTTCCTGCCTTCATTAGATTTACAATGATTGGCTATCAATCTGAGGAAACTGAGATATATAAAAGGGTAAGTTCAGGCTTGCATATCCTTCTCAAACCAACATCCTACATAGGCGAGGAAATTATAATTAAAGCACCTGTTGTTGAAGTGGAGCAGAAAACAATGAAGAATGTTGTTTCTGTTGAACTATTAGATGCCCTGGGAATCAAGGAAACACCTTCCCCAAATTTTTACAATGCGCTCAGTAACCTGAAAGGAGTAGATGTAATTAAACAAAGCATGCAATTTATGACAGTAAATGCAAGGGGATTTAATTCCACTGTAAATACGCGATTTGTACAAATTGTTGATGGAATGGATAACCAGGCTCCGGGAATGAATTTTGCAATTGGGAACATTATGGGAGCCAGTGAACTTGATGTTGAGTCGATAGAATTCCTGCCAGGACCTTCTTCAGTGCGTTATGGAGGAAATGCATTAAATGGTTTGCTAATAATAAATAGTAAAGACCCATTCAAATTTCAGGGATTGAGCATGTATGTTAAGCCGGGAGTCAGCGATGTAAAAGCCGGGAGTGACGCTCCATTTCAGTTTATGGGGAAAGGTTTAATTGATATGGGAATTCGTTTTGCAAAATCCTTTAACAACAAATTTGCATTTAAGGTAAATGCTTCATATATGAAAGGAGAGGATTGGTTTGCTGATGACACAACCAACATCAGACCAGGGAGTATACACTATGAATATGACCCCGGACATGATGCCATAAATAAATATGGAGATGAAGTAATTGCTAATTTGCCAATTGGTTCAAACAGGCAAGATATAATTGTTTCCCGCACAGGATACCGGGATAAATACCTGGTTGACAATGAGGTTTTTAGTCTTAAACTTGGAGGTTCTATGCATTATAGAATCAGCGATAATATTACTGCTATTGTTCAGGGCAATTATGGTAATGCAACTACTGCTTATACAGAGGACAACAGAACTTCACTTTCTAATTTCAAAATTCTCCAGGGAAAAGCAGAAATCCTCAGTGATCGATTCTTAGTAAGAGCATATGCCACTCAACAACAAACAGGGCACACCTATGATTCAAGGTTCCTTGCCATTCATCTTAACAGAAGCTGGAAAAGTGATGAAAAATGGTTTCGTGATTATTATAATATTTATACAGGAGCAATTCATGTATACGGGTTAAATCCGGCAGATCACGCTGCTGCCAGGGCTTTTGCAGATGGAGGAAGGCTGATTCCCGGAACCCAGGAATTTGAGCAGGAAAAAAATAAAATAATCAATGAACCAGATTTTAATAAAGGGGCTCAAACAATCAATAACTCTGCTCTGTATCACCTGGAAGGCAGATATAAATTTTTTGATCTGACAGATTTCGTTGACATTGAAGTTGGAGGGAATTACCGGTTTTATGATCTGGAATCTTTTGGTAGTATCTACCCTGATTCATCTGATAATGATATTTCATTTTATGAATATGGTTTTTATATTCAGCTTCAAAAGAATTTTTTTGAAAAGGCCCTTTCATTCAATTTATCTGTCAGGTATGACAAAAGTGAAAACTTCACCGGTCATTTTGCACCCAGATTATCAGCATTGTATTCCTTAAATGAAACACACCATTTCAGAGTCTCATTTCTTACAGGATACAGAAACCCAAGTGCCAAGGAGCAGTTTGCAAAAAAAGACCTGGGCAGCGCATGGATGGTAGGAGGGCTGAATGGAAATATAAGCACACTCAATATTCCGGAAAATAGTTTCTATGTTCCAGGGGTATTGGCTTTTAATGATGCAGTGGCAGGGGATATAAATAATGAAGATGATCCTATGTCACCCGAACAAGCTGCCCTCAA
>JAYEGO010000280.1:0-3286 GCA_034659155.1 Bacteroidota bacterium
CAGATAAACTGGAAATTTTAAAAGGTCCTGGATAAGTGCCTTAAAACATGTGGCACCACAGGCGTCACATATAACTTCGGAGTTTTTCTGCCACAAAAAACAAGAAAATTACCACTAAGGCACTAAATTGGAACAGTTGGAGTTCATGATCAAAAAGAAATTCATGTCAAAATATGAAAAGCGTATCAAGTCAATACTGTCAAGTTCAGGGCTTGTTCATGCGAAGCCGCTTGATATGAAATCAATAATAAACAATGCCTCGCCTTATATTTCCCCATATCTTGGCGGAGAAGCCATTCTGACAGTAGGCGGAGCTCTTACCGAAGTTGCATCACATGTCTGTGGTGCAATAGCCATAGGTCCTTTTGGCTGTATGCCCAACCGCCTTTCAGAGTCTATTCTTAACGTCACTATGAACAGGGAAGGAAAGCTCGCAACTGATTCTAAAAATAAACAACTCCGGCATATACTCACAGATATAGAAGACCTTCCGTTTCTGGCTATAGAAAGTGACGGCTCCCCTTTCCCCCAGGTAATAAATGCAAAACTGGAAACCTTCTGCATTCGATCTGAACGACTGCACAACAAAATGCTTGAAGCTAACCATAAAAACAGAAAATAAAATGAATGCAGACCATGCTTGCAAACAATGAGCCCATTTTTTATCCGGATTGTGAAAAAAGATGCTTCGACTATATTTCAGTTTGTTGCAAAATTGTCTTGACTATTTTTCAATAGCATGAATAATAGTCTTTATGATAAAAAGAACCCCATATATTAAAATTTGGAATGATCTCGCTATTGACAAAGACATGATATTCCTTGTGGGGCCACGTCAGGCAGGGAAAACCACTCTTGCCCAAATCATTTCCGCCTCTTTTACGAATCATCTCTATTTCAATTGGGATATTGCTGAACACAGAACAAATTTTCTGAAAAACCCCTCTTTCTTTGAAACATTAGAACGTAAAGATTCATCAATTCCGTTGATTATTCTTGATGAGATCCACAAATACAAAGACTGGAAAAACTACCTTAAAGGTATCTATGACCAGCATCATGATAAATACCGCTTTCTTGTCTCGGGAAGCGGGAGGCTGGATATCTATCAGCAAGGAGGGGATTCACTGGCCGGGCGTTATTTTCTATTTCATCTGTGGCCATTTACGATTTCTGAATTAGGGGGAAAAAACAAAGAGATTGGCCATTTTCTCAATGATCCGTTACAAACAACAATGGAATATACCGAAGAACTGAAAAAAATATGGGCGGGGCTATCTGAATTAAGTGGATTCCCGGAGCCATATCTGTCAGGGCGGAAAACGACCTACCGCCGATGGTCGAACATATATTCAAAGCAGTTAATACGTGAGGATATTCGGGATCTGACAGGCGTAAAATCCATCATGGACATGGAAACGCTTTATCTTTTGTTGCCATCTAAGGTAGGAAGTTCTCTCTCAGTTCCTTCGTTAGCTCAAGACTTGAAGGTAGCATATAATTCTGTTCAGAACTGGTTGTCGATTTTTGAAAGATTTTTTCTTACTTTCAGCATTGCTCCATGGACCCGGAGAATTACGCGGGCAATTCAAAAAGAACGTAAGGTGTATCTATGGGACATTCCCAGGATAAAGGAACCTGCTGCCCGCTTTGAAAATCTGGTGGCAGTGGAACTGTATCGCGCGGTTACAGCATGGAACGATATTGGACACGGTACATTTTCTCTGCATTTTATTAAGAATAAGGAACAGCAGGAAGTGGACTTTCTCATCGCAAACGAGGGGGAACCGCTTGTTTTAATTGAGGCTAAACTTTCAGACACAAAACCGTCTCCGGTGCTTAAAAAATTTCAGTCTGTTTTAAAAAAACCCGCTGTTCAACTTGTCGAGAAAAGCGAAGGTTACCGTATGATTCCAAATGAAGATCAGTATATATTGGTAGCTCCTGCATACCAGTGGCTTTCGGGTTTGCCATAGCTATCTTTAAACTCCATTCTGATTCATCCGGACGAATTACTTGAGACGGTACCCAGTATACAAAGACAGCGAAAAAAAGATGTCAAAGGGTTCACAAACGGTTTATAAACGGCTCAAAGGATTAGAGGGGTACTATTATATTGATTAATTGGCCGTTGACAGACCGGTAATTGGCTGAAAACTGAAAAAATGCTCAGGGGCCAAAAGCAGACCCCTTATTTTTATGAGAACAAACAGAAGGGTCTTCATTATTGACAGAAGTGAAAAATGAAGACGCAACCCCTCTGTTTTCTATTGGAGGTCTCTGGTCTGGTTACATCAAGTCAACGGTTCATCCCCACGCCTGTGGGGAACATCCTGGCGGGTCCGAATCAACAAGAATCCATATCGGTTCATCCCCACGCCTGTGGGGAACATTGTATGGACCAGCGTCCCATCTTGTTCACTCTTGTTCACACATCTTGTTCACATCTTGTTCATCACCGCGCCGAGAACTCCGTCTTCAATACCGGTAGCGGTTCTTAAAAAATTAAGCAGGCTTGCGTTTGCGCATTGACTGAGTTTGCCAAGGAGTTTGCGGTCGTATTTGAAATAGACCCTGAGTATCTTGGGGATACTGAAAACGTATTGACGGTGGGGTACGGGATAGAGGATTTCATGCCGGAGATGTTCGCCAAAGAGAATAACTTTCTTGGCATGACAAGACGGGCAAAACCAGCGTCCCCTGCATGAAAACGCAAGGAGATACGAGTGGTGACATTCCGGGCAGTGGACTCTGGCGAATCCCTCATTGAGATCACCGCATTTCAGGTAATCATGAACAACCTCAGAGATAACCGGACGAAAGAAACCATATTCCTTTTCAAATCGTTCTTGGTAATTCCGCTCAAAATTCTCATAATGATTGTTAAGCAGATTCCACAACGGGGATTCTTTCGGATTTCGCGGGTGGTATGCCGCCGTATGCTCAACCCATTGTTCTGATTGTTCCATGAAGGTGGCTAACTACATAATGCATGCCAGGGGACATCTTTATGAGGCAGAAAGGATTACTAAATCGAAAAGTGGGCTACAAAAACATCAAACATGAACATTTGTTCACAAAATTTTACACACTACTAAAATCAAATTTTTTATCAAGCTAAAAACAAGTAGCTCAAATTGATTCCAGAGGTTCGATGGAGTGGTTAATGAATTTGTGGGTAGATCGACAGCCAGTGGGGTGGAAGGGGGAAGTCAGCAGATTCGATGTGGAGATCAATGGGAAATTATGAAAAAATCGTAGAGTTGAGTGGCGTTCCGTGACAAGA
>JAYEGO010000281.1:0-3285 GCA_034659155.1 Bacteroidota bacterium
GGAAAATATCCGGAAAATATTAACAAAAACATCAAAAAACTAACTAGTCTATTCATCTTGTACTGGTCTTAATAAATTATGAATCCGTTGTTACTGAAGGCATCATTGTAAATACTATTCTCAAGTTCCTCTATAAATTTGATCTTTCTTTCATTTATCAGGATGCTCCTTATTTGTTTTGTTACAAATCCAGGTGGTGAAATATCAGAACGGATTTTGTATTCGCTGATGTGTGCAAAATACGAATAAGAAGAGTCGCTGGTTTCTATCTGTTTGTTGTATCTGAGAAAACGCTCCTGGCTATTTATTTTAACCGGTATCTTTTCTAAAAGATCATCAAAATAAATCCAGCTTTCTCTGAAATCATCAAATTTATTCGCATATTGATAACAATAACTCTCTAATTCAAGCAGTTCCTCATCCTTGTCTGATTTATACCATTTTTTCACACGATCAATATTTGGGGCTGAAGTTGGGAGTTTAATATAGAGGGCCTTAACTATGTTTTTATCCAGAATAAATTTCTCCGAATTTGCTGTGTAATATGCCTCAATTTCTTCTTCAGAAATAGATGAATCCATCCTTTGGTCCATCAATAATTGTTCATATTCAAAAATTAGAAGTGAAGCCCGGGTTCTGTCTAACTTCTCTTCAATTTTTTGTTTATGCTCTTCTGTAAGATTGGCTTCTGCCTTTCCCTGTAAGAGTTTCGTTTTTACCCATGCTTTTAAGTAATTTTGAGTAATTCTGGCACTATCAACCTCACTAATCTCTACAGGGAAGATATCAGGAATCTCATTTTTCAGTAAAACATGGTTCCCCACTCTGGCAACCACTTCTTCTTCTTTCCCTGAAACTTTAGTATCACAGGAAACAATGAGAAATAATATGGAGATTGGAATAATATACTTCATCTGGTTCATGGCAGATTATTTATTATTTGATCTGATGTCATCAAGGATATCCTGGTTTATGATAACTTCGTAATCTTCTTTCAGGACTTTTTCCCATTCAGCTTCGAGAAAGTTCTGGTAATCAGAAGTTACCAGTCCTCTTACTTCATTCAGCTGTTTAGGTTGGGCTTTAAGAAGTTTAGTAATCAGAATAATTTTTGCACCATCCTGGTTGGTATATTTTTTTGAGATATTCTTTTCCAGGACATTAAAATTGAATTTTTTAAAATCTGTTCGGAGATATTCTTTTGACTCCACCTGGACAGAATTTCCGGTAGTGTCCGTGGGGAAATGCTTCTTGTAATAAGCAAGTTTATGATTTCTTCTTTTACCCTTTCTTATGGCCTTATTCACATGTTTCTCTTGCTCTGGAGACTGAACAGAGAATTCAAGGAATCTGATTTTTTCTTCAGCCATGTATTCAGTTTTATTTTTCTGGTAATATTTTTTTAAGCCAACACTGTCTTCCACAGCCTTGCTCCAGACTTTTTTATCAGAAATTTCAAATAAGAGCATTCCGTCATGGTATTCTTTAATCAGATATTTGAATTCCGGATACTTATCCTCCAACTTGCTTTTTTCAAAAGCAATTAATTCTTGTGAGCTATAATCCGATAATAACTTATCTACAATATATTTTGATGAACCATTTAGCTTCAATCCTTTTTGTGCACTGATATAGGATTTGAATTCGTCTGTTGTCAAGGTATTTCCCATGAAATTAATAAAGATCTCTGAATCTTTAAAGTGTCCATTCTTTATCCAGGAACCATCTGCCAGAGAGGAGTCATTAATGTTGAGGTAGAATGGAATAAGTAAGCTGGAATCTACTTCAAAAGAATATTCTTCAGTCAGAATTTCAATAAATTTCTGTTTTGCAATTTCTGTACGATTCCCTGCAAATATTTTTCTTTCCAGTTCATCTTTATTTGCCTCAAAACTTCCTAATTCTTTTTTGTCAATTCTCTTTATTAAATGCCAGCCATAGGACGTTTTTACTGGTACGGAAATAGCGCCGTTTGATTTTAATGCAAAGGCAGCCTGGTCAAATTCAGGAATCATTTTACCGGTACCAAACCATGGTAGTTCACCTCCATTTTTTGCTGAATTATAATCATCAGAGAACTCCTTTGCAAGTTTGTTGAAGTCTTCCCCATTTAGAACTTTTTCTTGTATCATTTTAATTTTTATTTCAGCCTGATCTTCAGTAGCCTTTGAAGATCCTCTGGGTACAGCAACCATAATGTGGGCCACCTTAATACTTCCTCTGGATTTTCGTTGCTTATGAACCTTGATTAAATGATATCCAAAACGGGTAAGCACCGGCATGCTAATTTTTCCTTCCGGAGTATTATATGCTGCAGTTTCAAAAGGATATATCATTTGAAAAACAGTGAAATATCCCAAATCTCCTCCGTTGAATTTTGCACTGGGGTCATCTGATGTTCCCCGGGCCACGGTACTGAATGATTCCCCGGCAACAATGCGTTCCCTTATTTTATAGGCTTTATTATAAAACTCTTGCTTCTCTTTAGTACTTAGGCCTATCCCGGTTTTTATTAGAATATGACTTGCATGAACATCGACCTTCGATCTTTCATAGGCTTCTTCAACAAGTTCTGAAATGGTAGTTTGATCAGTTAAATAGGGTTTAGCAAGTTGATCACGATATCCATTTAATTCAGTAATAAAAGAAGCCAATGTATCATATCCCAGTTCTTCTGCCTGTACGACTTTTAACTTAAATTTTACAAATAAATCAAGATATTCATCTATGGAAATTTCGGAATCGGTATTCCCCATATACCTGTTTTTCATGTAAATCCGTTCAAATTCCTGGGTGCTTACTTCATGACTACCAATACTTAATAATGTAGAATTGTCGTTTGTTTGAGCAAAAAGCTGAGACAGACTGAACAAAAAGATTAGGGTGACCTTGATTATTTTTATTTTAGTCATAATTTTGATTTTAATCTGCTTATAGTTTACTTTTTATAGTCGTTTATAATGTTTTATTTCCTTTCTAAAAGTAATAAGCAAGATAGCTTTTAAAACGTATGATATTTTTCTTTGTTATAATTTACCTGCTGTAATTTGGAGCTTCGCGTGTAATGGTAATATCGTGTGGGTGACTTTCAATAATTCCTGCCTGAGTTATTTTGTGAAAACGTGCTTCTTTTAGCTTGTTAATATCCATTGCACCACAGTAGCCCATTCCTGCCCTTAGTCCTCCTATCAATTGATAAAATACTTCAGCAAGAGTTCCTTTATATGGTACTCTTGCAGCTATACCTTCGGGCACCAATTTATTTAAGTCGTCTTCAACATCCTG